>JAPKGY010000011.1 GCA_026647385.1 Phycisphaerae bacterium
TCGAAGAATTTCTAAACCTTCCTCTGTATCCTCGGTAATTACAGTTAAAGAAATGTCCTCTTTGATAGGATAACTAAGGTAGTCGGCATCAAAAGGCCCCAGAGCGGCCGCCCGGTTGATCGCGGATCGGACCGCCCTGGTGCCGGGAGAAACGGTTGAACTGGGCATCGTATTCACGCTCCAGGAAGGCTGGCACATCTACTGGCAGAACCGGGGCGAAGGCGGGATGGCTCCGGTCTTCACGTGGAATGTGCCGGCGGGTTTCGAGATCGGAGAGCTGAGGTACCCCAGCCCCAAGCGCCACGTGGATGTACTCGACACGGCCACGTTCATCCTGGAAGGCGACCCCATCCTGCTGGCCACGCTCATGGTTCCGGCCGACGCCAGGCCGGGAACCGAGGTGACGATCGCGGCGGACGGCAAGTGGCTGGCCTGTCGCGAGGTGTGTGTGCTCGAGAAAGGGCGGCTGGAACTGAAACTGCCCGTCGCCGCAAACGGGAATGAAGCCAAGCCGGCCAACGTCGATGAATTCAAGGCCGCGCGGAGCCGGTTGCCGTTACCGGCCGACAAGGCGGAGTATCTGCGCAAACTGAGTGCCGTCTCCGACGTGGACCGGATCAAGCCGGGGGCGAAGTTCCGAATCGCGGTCCTGATCGAGGTGGCAAAAGGCTATCACCTGAACTCCGCCAAGCCTCTGACGGACTGGCTGATCCCGACGGATGTCTTCCCCTACGCGGTTGAAGGAATCGATTTCGGCCGGCCGGTATTCCCGCCGGGTGTGATCGTCGCGAGCGAACTCGGCGACATGTCGATCTACCGCGACCAAGCGGTGGTCGTCTTGCCCGCCGAAGCGGACGCGAAACTCGATGGTCCGGAGGTCCGGCTTCGCGGGGTGGTGACGTACCAGGCGTGCTCAGACAAAACCAGCCAGTGTTACCCGCCGACCGGCGCGGAGTGGGAATTGAGGCTGCCGGTCGCCCAGGCCGGCGAGCAAGTCGCGGCGGTCAACACCGAGCTATTCGCCCGGGCGACGGGGCCACAAACGGCGGTGCGGGTGCAGTCGAGCGCAGGGGGCAGTTGGCTGCAGCGGGCACAGGCAAGCCTGTCGGATCTGGGACTGGCGGGCTGGATCGTGATGGCCCTGGTCGGCGGCTTCATCCTGAACCTCACGCCCTGCGTTCTGCCCGTCGTCTCGATCAAGATTCTGTCGTTCGTCCAGCAGGCGGGAGAGGGGCGGCTCCGCGTCTTCACGCTCGGACTGGCGTTCGCAGCCGGGATCGAGGCGTCGTTCCTGGCTTTCGGTGGGATCATCATGGGGCTGGGGCGGCATCTGGGGGTGAGCCAGCAATGGGGCGGCCTGTTTCAGAGTCCGCAGGTGGTGATCGGCCTGGCGGCGATTGTCGTGGCGTTCGCGCTCAGTCTGTTCGGCGTGTTCGCGTTGAATCCGCCGCGGGTCGTCAACGAACTCGGTGAGAAGGTCCAGCGTGAAGGGCACGCCGGCGCGTTCGGAATGGGCTTGCTGGCCACGCTGCTGGGCACCGCGTGCACGGCCCCGTTCCTGAGCGCGGTGGTGGCGATCGCGGTGAAACAAACGACGACCACCGGCATGCTGATCTTCGCGGCCGCGGGCCTGGGGATGGCCTTTCCGTATGTGCTCCTGGCCGCCAAGCCGGCCTGGATCAAGATCATCCCCCGGCCCGGGCCCTGGATGGCGACCTTCGAGCATCTTATGGGGTTCCTTTTGCTGGCAATGGCCGTCTGGCTGCTCGAGGCGCTCCCGGTCCAGATCGGCGCGGAGGGTCTGCATTTGGCCCTGGTGTTCCTGTTGCTGGTCGCGATCGCCGCCTGGGTTTACGGGCGGCTGGGCTTCGATGCTCCGTTGGCCCGAAAGGTGCGGTCCTATGTGATTATCGCCATCCTGCTGATCGGCGGGTGGAACGTATGCTTCAGGGGCGATCGTTCCATTGCGCAACTCGCAGCCGCACAGAAGGAACTGCGTATGGGAGCCACGGGGGGCGGGCGAGGCTGGAGCGGCGGGAGCATCCCATGGACGCCGTATACGCGACAACGGGCGACGGACGCGGTTGAGGCCGGCCAGACGGTCTTCATCGACTATACGGCTGAATGGTGCAAGAGCTGCCAGGCGAACGAGAAACTCGTGTTGAACACCTCCGCGGTGCGCGAGGCCATGCAACGGCTGGGCGTGGTGCCTTTTAAGGCGGATTTCACCTCGTATGATCCCGAGATCCAGAAGGACTTGGCCCGCTTCGGACGCTCGGGCGTGCCCATGTACGTCGTGATCCCGGCCGGCAGACCCGACGAACCCATACTGCTCGACGAAATCATCACGTCCGCGAGCGTCATTGCGGCTTTGGAAAAAGCGGGGCCCAGTCGAGAGGCGGCGAAACCCGAAGCCGCTCCGGAGGCTCAGGGACGCGCGGAACGCGGGATATAAGTGCACAAACCACACGATTCGGGGTTCAATGAGCCCCGGGTTCATCGCTCGTTTGTATCGCGCGATCGCGTACCGCTATTCCGTGCCAACAGAAAGAAACAGAGGCAACAAAGATCGCTCCGCCCGCTCAGTATCTTCACGGCCGTTGAATCGTCTGCAAGTCGGACCACAGCCTGTCCCACACTGCGGGCCAGGCGGACAGGAACGTCATCTCCTCGTAGGCCTGATCGGGTATTCGCACCGGAAAGAGCGGCGAACCGTCGATCCGTTTCGTGATCACTCCCGCCTCGTCGGCCATCAGGCAGCCGGCAGCCACATCCCAGAGATGGCACTCGGTGACCAGGACGCCGTCGAATCCGCCGGTCGCCAGATAGGCCATGTGCAGCGCCGTCGAGCCGAGGTTGCGCTGATGATACCGGTCGAGCCAGTGATGCACCGCACCGGGCAGGCGGTGGTGCTGGCCTGCCGGCGTGCCGATCAGTATTCCGTATTCACTCGATCCGCCTTGCGACGAGCAGCGATCCTCGCCGTACCACAACCCGCCGCCGCGGCTGGCGGAGAACATTTCGCCGGTGGTCGGATCGAGGATCGCGCCGACCGCCGGCAGGCCGTCCTCCATCAAGGCGACCGAAACACTGTATTGCGGGATCGAACGTGCGTAGTTGCGCGTCCCGTCGATCGGGTCGATGATCCAGCATCGCTGGGCCGACGCCAATGCCGCGTGCCGTTCGGGGTCGCGCTGCGTCTCTTCGGTCACAACGCCGTCGGCTGGGAACCACCGGGCGATCTCGTGCAGCAGCGCCTCCTGCACCGCATGATCGGCGTCGGTCACCGGCGAACGATCCTCTTTCCGGGCGGCGACGGCTGACCCGAATCTGCTCCGCGCGATCCGCCCCGCCCGCCGAATCCACGGCAAGGCGTTGCGACGGATGGACTCGTACTCACGATCCATTACGCCCCCTTCACCAATCCGAGGGCGTGGCAATCCTCGCGCAGGTCCGCGTAAAGCGATCGGAACGTCGGATAGAGGCTGTCATACACCGCGGAGTTCTTCTTGGTCGGCTTGAGTCGGGTGCTGATCCTGATGACCGCGTTGCACGCCTCGGGGACGCTCGAATACTCGCCGGTCCCGACGGCCGCCAGCAGCGCGACGCCCAGCGCACCGCCCTCGCGTGTATTGATCGTCACGACGTTGGCGTGGTACATGTCGGCCTGCATCTGCCGCCACAGTTCGCTGGTCGCCCCGCCGCCGCTCGCCCGCACCTCGGTGATCTTCACGCCCGCCTTGCGCATCAGCTCGACCTGGTCGCGCATGCCGAACGTGATCCCTTCGAGCACCGATCGCACGAGGTGTGCCCGGCGATGCCGCACGGTCAGGCCGACCCATGCGCCGCGGGCCTCCGGGTCCGGGTAAGGGCACCGCTCGCCGGTCAGATACGGCAGGAACACCAGCCCCTCCGCACCGGGCGATACCTTCGCGGCCTCGTCGATCATCTTCGGATACAGCGCACCGGGATCGCCTTTGCGTCTGTACGCGGCCTCGACCTCGTCCGCCCAGAGCGTGTTCCGCAGCCATTGCAGGCTGCCGCCGGCCGACAGCATACAGCCGAACACGCACCATTTGCCGGGCACGGCGTGACAGAACGACTGGAGATTACCCGCGTCGTTCGGGACGGGCTTGTCGCTGTGGGCGAAGACCACGCCGCTGGTACCCATCGTGGCGGAGACGATGCCGGCCCGGACGATGCCGTTGCCGACCGCGCCCGCCGGCTGATCGCCCGCGCCGCCGACCACCGGCGTGCCGACGGCCAGCCCGGTCGACTTCGCCGCCAGGGCGGACACCTTGCCGCTCACCACGGTCGATTCGTACACCGGCGGCAGCAGGTCCGCGTCGATGCTCAGGCGGCTCAGCAGCCCTCCGTGCCAGTCGCGCTTCTTCACGTCGAGCAGCAGCGTGCCGGCCGCGTCGCTGACCTCGCTCGCGTATTCGCCCGTCAATTTGAGCCGGATGTAATCCTTGGGCAGCAGCACCTTGTAGGTCTGGGCGTACACGCGCGGATCGTTTTTGCGCACCCACAGGATCTTCGGCGCGGTAAAGCCGGTCAGGGCGACGTTCGAGACCATGCCGATGAGCTTCTTACGGCCGCCGGCGAGTGTTTCGATCTGCTCGCACTCGCGGGCGGTTCGCTGGTCGTTCCACAGCAGCGCCCGCCGCAGCGCCCGCCCGGCCTTATCCACGAACACGCTGCCGTGCATCTGACCCGACAACCCGATGCCCGTAATGTCGCCCGGTCGGCGTTTCGCCTTCCTGCACACGGCCGCGATGCCAGCCACCGTCGCCTTCCACCAGTCGTCCGGCTCCTGCTCCGACCACCCCGGCTTCGGCGCATACACCGGATACTCCACGCCGGCCGTCGCCAGCACCTTGCCCTCCGGCGTACACAACAGCGTCTTCGTCGCCGACGTCCCGATATCAATGCCCAGCAAAAGTCCCATCGCTAATCCTCGCGTAAACCATCCGGTCGAGATGCCACGCCCCTTCCCGCTCGATCCCGTCATCTATCCGAGTAATCCCTTTTCCGAGCCTCACTCTTGCGAGCATCACTCTTCCGAGCATCACTCTTGCGAGCATCACTCTTCCGAGCATCACTCTTGCGAGCATCACTCTTCCGAGCCGGGTTCTATGAACCCGGCTCTCACTTGGCAGTATACCCGTTGTCTCTCCTTCACCGAAAGCGCACTCATTCGCGAACCGCGCCGTTAACGTCTACAATAACCCGTCATGAAGATCGACGTCACCCAGCCGCCGCACCTGCTCGACGTGACCCTCGACGAGCTTTCCGCCTGGTGCAAGGAGCGCGATCTCCCTGCCTACCGGGCAAAGCAGATCCTCGAGTGGGTCTACGCCAAGAACGTCCGCGGCTTTGCCGACATGACCAACCTGTCCAAATCGTTGCGCGAGGACCTCGCCCGCGAGTGGTGGATCGAGACGGCCGTCGAGCGCCGCCGCCGCACCGCCGCCGACGGAACAACCAAGCTCCTGCTCGCCTGGCCCGACGAAGCCGCCAGCGAGTGCGTGCTGATCCCCGACGAAAAACGGCGCACCGCCTGCATCTCCAGCCAGGTCGGCTGCCCGGTCGGGTGTGCGTTCTGTGCCTCGGGCCTGGCCGGCCTGCAACGCAACCTCACCGCGGGTCAGATCGTCGAGCAGGCCCTGCGCGTCCGTGACCTGGCCGAGGCGGCTGGCACCGACACGAAAGCCGAGGAATGGGAAACCTTCGACGAGCATGGCCGAACGACGTCCAACTCCACCGGCCGACTCAGCAACATCGTCTTCATGGGCCTCGGCGAGCCGCTGGCCAACTACCGCAACGTGCTCAAGGCCATCCGCATCATCAACGCCCCCTGGGGCCTCAACATCGGCGCCCGCAACATCACCGTCAGCACCGTGGGCCTGCCCAAACAGATGCGCCAGCTCGCCGACGAAGGGTTGCAGATCAACCTGGCCATCTCGCTGCACGCCCCCACCGACGAGCTTCGCCGACAGCTCATCCCCTGGGCCGAGAAGATCCCGATCGAGGACTTGATCGCCGCCGGCAGGTACTTTTTCGAAAAGACAGGCCGGGAGGTCACGGTCGAGTATATCCTCCTGGCCGGCGTGAATGACCAGATCGACCACGCCTACGACCTCGTGCGCGTCTGCCGCAAAATGCGCTGCAACGTCAACCTGATCCGATACAACCCCGTCCCGGGCCTGCCCTTCGAGCGCCCCGATTCATTCGCCGCTCACACCTTCGCCGAACGTCTGCGCGAGCGGGGAGTCAACGCACACATCCGCAAGAGCCGGGGCCTGGACATCGACGCCGCCTGCGGCCAACTCCGTCGCTCGGCCGCCACCTGATCTCCTCGTATCCAACTCCCGGAAGCTCGTTTCCCGGACGGACGGGCTCGCGATTTACCGGACGCCCGCACGACGTAACTTCTCGGACGAGACCCCTTTTTGCCCGCCGTCTCCGTGCCAGAACTGGGCATAGTAAAATTCACCTATTTTTTCCAGCCAACCCATTTTGACAAGCACGAGGATGTTTTCCATGTTTACACCAGGATTCTTCGGAGGGGCTATGATCCAACTCTGTACTCGCGGATCGCGTCGTGTCCGCCACGGCCGAAGCTGCCGGCTGGTGGCGATCGCTTGGGGCACCATTCTGATCGGAGCCTGCGACCCGACCCAGATACCGCCGCCGGAGCAGGATACCGGCTCGACGCAAATCGACTCGACCGACAACCACGTGCTGGGCTACACCCCCAAGTTGCCGCTCACACACCCGGACGCCCAACCGAGCGGCCTGTCCGCCTCCACCGTCGTCGGCGGCATCGGACTGACCTGGTTGGACAACTCGGAGGACGAAGACGGGTTCCTCGTGCAGCGATCGACCTCGGGCAACTGGCAAGACCTGGCGACCGTCGCAGGCAACGCGGTCAATTACACGGATACGGCGACGTCGCCTGGAACGACCTACTGCTATCGCGTCCTGGCGTTCAACGGGGTAACGGAGTCCGTTCCGACGGCTGACGCCTGCGCGACCACGAATCCCGCGCCCCCCGCCGAGGAACCGCCGGCGCCCGTCGCGCCAGATGCTCCGAGTGACCTCACGGCCACAGCCGATACCACGTCGGTCGCACTCACCTGGCAGGACAACTCGACCAACGAAGACGGCTTCATCATCTGGCGCTCGGAGGATCAAACCACCTGGACGAACCTCGGCACGGTCGGCGCCGATGGGACCACCTACACCGATGCCACAGTCTTGGCTGAGCAAACCTATTGTTATCAGATATCCGCCTGGAACACCGGCGGGGCCTCGGTGGAAACCCCCGAGCAGTGCGTCACGATGCCGCCGGCCAACACGGAGATCGCCGGCAAGGGAGGAGGAGGAGGGGGCGGGGGCGGCAGCAAACCGAATAATGGCCCTTGCCCGGTGAACTGCGCGAACTCGAAGCCGAACCGGGCGTTTCCAACCGCGGAGGGTTTCGGCGCCCAGGCCCTCGGCGGGCGCGGCGGCCGCGTCTTGCGCGTCACCACGCTGGCAGACTACGATCCGCTCACCGAGGAAGTCCTTCCCGGCAGTCTCCGGTGGGCCATCGAGGACCAGACCGGTCCGCGAATCCTCGTCTTTGACGTCGGCGGGACCATCCTGCTGAAGACCGAACTAACCTTCCGCGGCCAGGCGGGCAGCTTCGTAACCGTTGCGGGACAGACCGCTCCGGGAGACGGGATCCAGCTCGGTCAGTTCGGGCTTATCATGACGGACGGGGCCCACGACATCGTTATCCGTCACGTACGGATCCGAACCACCTTCACTCAGCTCATCTTTCCGCTCAGCGAGAACAGCAGCCGGAACTTCCTCAGGAAGGGCGTGCTGATCGACAACTGGAAGAGCACGTCGGTCACGCTCAACCGCAACATCATCTTCGATCACTGTTCGCTGGAGTGGGGACTCGACGACTCGTTCGGCGCGGACGACTGCGAACGCGTCACGCTGCAGTGGACGATCATCGGCGAAGGGTCTCTCTACGGCGACAGCATTCCGGCGGGTGCGTTCGAAGGCGATCCGAGCTTCAGCCGCGCCGGGGAACCCAGCCAGGGCGCGGTTTTCGGAGCACCAGCGGTCGCGTCCAACGAGGCCATGACCGTCCACCACTGTCTGTTCATTAACAACAAAACGCGCAACATGATGGTGTACACCCAGGGAGCGGTGTTCGAGTTCATCAACAATGTTGTCTATAACCACATCGCGGGTCTCATGATCGCCCAGTACTACGGCTCCACGGCCAGCACGCGGGTCAATTTCATCGGCAACCGTTTCATCGACGGCCCCAGCCGCACCTCCTCGTACAGCACCCGCCCGATCTCGCTGAGCGAGGGAAACAGCGTCCCGAACAAGGAATCCGCCGATCCGACCCCTCAGTGCTTCTACGTTTATGACAATATCGACAACTACTGGCGGCCGAACAGCACGTACTCGGACTGGCTGGTGGCGGCGTGGCTGCACTGGCCGGGCTTCGAGGGGTATAACGGCTACCTGCCGGAGGGCTACGTGCGCGCGTACTATTATAACCCCCTCGACGAACTCTATCGCGCCGGCAAGGCCTTCGCGGGGGCGAGCATTCCGGTGACGGTTCATCCGGCCAGCCGCGTCGAATTCGCGCTCGCATCGAGCGTCGGCGCGACCCTGCCCCAGCGCGACTCCGTCGACACCCGGCTGATCAACGAACTCGGTACCCGCACCGGCGCCATCGGTATCGGCGCGAATCAGCAGCCTCCCCGCTGGGCGGCTGACGGCTCCCTCATCACCAGAGGCCACGATCCGCTGCCCACTCTGAACTCCGGACCCGCGCCCGTGGACACCGACGGCGACGGAATGCCTGACGACTGGGAAACCTCACAGGCACTGAACCCCGCCGACCCCGCGGACGGCGTCCTCGACCCGGACCGGGACGGCTATACCAACGTCGAAGAGTACCTCAACAGCCTGGCCGGCGACCCGTGAGCCCGCCTGAATCGGAACCGGAGCCCGTCTCCTTTGGCGTAGCGGCGACCGATTCGTATAATCCCGTTCCGGCGATGGAGTCCGCCATCACTCCCGATGCGCGAGGAATGCGAACGCCGTTCCGTGGGGCGCATCGGGGATCAACCGGCCTGGCCAGCCTGATGACTCCTACCCGCATCGGCTCCGGGTAGAGGTCCGCGCCTAAGGTCGACGAGCGTAAACCCCTCCCCGAGCAGGCGTCCGGCGGGTCTTCCTTTTTCGCGTCGGCCGGAATCGGACACGGGTCATGGAACGGTACCTTTTGGTGGCTTTGGGAGGTGGAGTGGGTTCGGTGCTGCGGTACGCGGTCGCCGGCTGGGGACAGCGGCTTGCGCCCGGAACGTTTCCTCTCGGCACGCTGATCGTCAACGTGGCGGGCTGCTTTCTCATCGGCTTTCTGAACACCGCGCTGGTCGGCCCCGTCCCGGTCCGGCCCGAATACCGAATCGCCCTGACCATCGGCATCCTGGGCGGTTTCACCACCTTTTCCGCCTTCGGCTGGGAGACCTTCTCCCTCGCCAACGAGGGCCAGACGCTTCACGCCGCGCTGAACGCGATGCTCAGCGTCGGCTTGGGACTCGTCGCCGTGTGGGCCGGGTTCCGATTGGCCGAGAAGTGCTTCGGCCTCTAATCCGTTGCCCGGCGCCGCGGGGCGAGAACGGAGAATGATCGGAGGTCGCCATGAAACTCGAGGGACAAGCCAAGCTCCTGCGAATCTTCATCGGCGAAAGCGATCGCCGGCAGGGACGTCCGCTATACGAGGCGATTGTCCTGAAAGCCCGGGAACTCCACCTGGCCGGCGCCACCGTGCTCCGGGGCCCCATGGGCTTCGGCGCCCACAGCCGACTCCACACCGTCAAGGTCCTGCGCCTCTCGGAAGACCTCCCGATCGTCATCGAGATCGTCGACACCGAGGAGAAGATCAACCTTTTGCTCCCCCACATCGACGAGATGGTCCGGGAAGGCCTGGTCACGATCGAAACGGTCCAGGTCATCCGATACTGTGCCGAACCGCCAACGCGGGTTTGACCGCAGCCGCCCGCGACAGTCGGAGCGCATTTTTTGCGCGACCGAACCGTGCTGCTTGATGAAAACCGAAAAAGCCATCAAAGTAGTGTCGGGTTGGGCCGGCTGCCCGGCGAATGGAGGTCTCGTCTGATGCAACCTTTGCAGATCGGCGTGTGTTCCTGGTCATTGGCTATCCCGGATCTCGAGCGGGCCCTTGCGACCATCCGGGAGGAACTGGGCCTCGGCCTCGTACACCTCGGACTCCTGGACGACAAGTACAAGGACCGCGATCGCCTGTTGCGGACCGTCGAGGATGCCGGCGTGGAGGTGAGCGCGACGGCCATCGGCTTTGTCGGCGAGGACTACTCGACGATCCAGCGGATCGCCGCCACCGGCGGGTACATTCCCGACCATGACTGGGAAAACCGCAAGGCCAAAAGCCAGGCGGTCGCCGACCTCACCCGCGAGCTGGGCGTTCGGCAAATGAGCGTACACATCGGATTCGTGCCCCACGATCCGCGCGGCCGGGGGTACGCCGTGATGGTCGATCGGGTCAAGGCGATCGCGGACATCGCCGGCGAGCGCGGCCTGAGCCTGCTCATGGAGACCGGGCAGGAAACCGCCGATGCCCTGATGGCGTTCATGGACGCCGTCGGGCGGCCGAACCTGGCGGTCAACTTCGACCCGGCCAATGTGATCCTTTACGGGGTGGGCGAGCCGCTCGAAGCGGTCAACGTGCTCAAGAACCGCATCGTTCACGTCCACATGAAGGACGCCAACCTCTCGGCCAGGCCGGGGACCGACTGGGGCGAGGAGGTCGTGCTCGGGACCGGCCAGGCGGATATTCCCCGTCTGGTCAGCAGGTTGCGGGCGCTAGGATATACCGGGCCGCTGGTCATCGAGCGAGAAGCCGGCAACCAGCGGCTGGCCGACATCAAGGAGGCCGTCCGGCTGCTCGAATCGCTGGTCGGGTGACCGTTCACGTCGCACGGACGCGAGAGAACAACAAGGGCGCGGACACTCCGGCCATTCGATCACGGCGGGAACCCCGCGCGGCCTGCAACCGGAGGCGGCGAGTCGAAGGCCGTTTTTCGTGTCGATCGTTAACAGGTTCTCGATCATGCAAAACATCCCGCTCAACGAAGTGACCGATCCGACAGGGCCTGCTCCCGGCGGCAACGGCGGCACCCCGAAACCCATGATCTTCGAGGTCTCGTGGGAGGTCTGCGCCCAGGCGGGCGGGATCTACACGGTGCTTCGCAGCAAAGCCCCGTCGGCCGTCCGGCGCTGGGGCGACAGCTATTGGCTCATCGGCCCGTACCGCGAGTCGGCCGCGGCGATCGAATTCGAGCTTGATCCCCCGGAAGGCGTCGTCGCCCGGACGGTCGAGGCCCTGCGCGATCGGGGGATCGTCGTTCATTGCGGTCGATGGCTCGTCACCGGCAGACCGCGGGTCATGCTGATCGACCTTCGGACGGTCTACTCCCGACTGGGCGAGATGAAATACTTTCTCTGGCGGGACCACGGCATCGGGACACCCGACCAGGAGGGCGAACTCAACGACGTGATCGCGTTCGGGTATAGCTGCGCGGACCTGTTCCAGGCCCTCCACGAGCGGATGGAAGCCCGTCCCATGCTCGCCCACTTCCACGAATGGCAAAGCGCCGTCGGCCTGCCCGTGCTCCGATATCGCGGCGTCCACTTTCCGACCGTATTCACGACCCACGCCACGCTCGTGGGGCGAAGCCTGAGCGCCGCCAACGCCAACCTGTACGATCACCTCTCGGAAATCGACGGCCAGGCCGTTGCCCGCGAGCATCAGTTCGAGCACCGGTTCCTGATCGAGAAGGCGGCCGCCCATTCCGCCGACGTGTTCACCACCGTCTCCGGCATCACCGCAATGGAGGCCCGGCAGTTCCTCGGACGCCAACCCGAGGTGCTGCTGCCCAACGGTCTCAACGTCGAGCGATTCGCCGCACCCTATGAATTCCAGAACCTGCACCGGCGCTGCAAGAAGCTCATTCACGAATTCACGATGGGACACTTCTTCTCGAGCTACACCTTCGATCTTGACAAAACCCTCTACTTCTTCTGCGCTGGCAGATACGAGTACCGCAACAAGGGTTTCGACGTCTTCATCGAGTCGCTCTACCACCTCAACCAGTGGCTCAAGTCGGAGCGAAGCGACGTCACGATCGTCGCCTTCCTCATCGCCCCGGCCCCCTACCGGGCGCTCAACGTCGACAGCCTCAAGCGCCAGGCGATGTTCCACGAACTCCGGGAGACCTGTGAGCAGATCAAGGAGGACGTGGGCGAGCGCATGTTCCGCACGCTGGCGGACGGTCGCATGCCCACTCTGGACGACCTCCTCGACGAATACGCCCGCGTCCGGCTCAAACGCATGTCTCATGCCTGGCGTCAATACGCCCAGCCGGCCATCGTCACCCACGATCTCTACGAGGACTGGAAGGATCCGATCCTCTGCCACCTGCGTCACCGCGAATTGCTCAACGCCGCCGACGATCCGGTCAAGGTCGTCTTTCATCCGGAGTTTATCACGTCCACGAGTCCCGTGCTGGGCATCGAGTACGACCAGTTCGTCCGCGGCTGCAACCTCGGGGTCTTCCCGTCCTACTACGAGCCGTGGGGCTACACGCCGATGGAGTGCATCATCAGGGGCATCCCTGCCATCACCAGCGACCTGAGCGGTTTCGGGGCCTACGTCATGAGCCATTTCCCCGACCACGACGACAACGGCATGTTCGTCGCCCGCCGTCGCGGCAAGTCCTTCGACGAAACGGTCAGCCAGGTCACGCACTGGATACACGACTTCACCCAGATGTCCCGCCGCGACCGGATCCAGCTCCGCAACCGCACGGAAGCCCACGCCGAGCACTTCGATTGGGAGCAGATGAGCCGGTACTACCGCGTCGCCCGGCGCTGGGCGTTCCAGAAGTACTATCCCGACCTCGAGATTTTCCCGCCCGAGCCACAGCCGCAGATCCCGCCGGGCAGGCCGGGCAAGATCGAACGGCCCGGCAAGACCAAACGCGCCCGCGCCGGCGGTTCCGCCCCCAAAACGTGAATGGCGATCGGAATCCGGCGCTATAATCCCCGGCCGGCCGCGGGTGCTTCGTGGCTTCCCACGGGCGTTTTCGCAAACACGAGGGAGCATCGGACATGGCTTCGGACCAGATGACCAGGCCGGGCGTCGGCCCACGAATGCGAGAGGATGATTCGATCGCGCAGGAGTTGGTGGGACGCTACACACGCGGGCCTCGGGATCTCCAGCAGGCGCTTGACGGAATGAACGAGGCCCAACTCAAGAGCAGGCCGATCGCGGGCAAATGGAGCACGCTCGAAGTCCTGTGTCACCTCGCGGATACCGAGCAGTTCTTCGCGGACCGGATCAAACGCACAGCGTCCCTGGATCGCCCCCTCCTGCTGGGCGTCGATGCGAGCCGCTATGTGGACGCCCTGCACTACAACGATCGGGATGCAAAGGAGGAATTCGATCTCGTCGTCGCCACTCGCACTCAGATGGGCCGCATCCTCGGCTCACTCTCGCCCGAAGCCTGGGAACGCACAGCCGTCCACAGTGAAACAGGCCTGGTCACGCTTCGCCAACTGGTGTTGAACGCGATCAACCACCTGAACCACCATCTCGCCTTCGTTCTCGAGAAACGCAAAGCGATGGGCCTGTCGGCGCCGAGGACCTAGGGCCGCTTTCGGTGTGAGAGTTTGGTTGTGGTGCGGCCAGCGCTGCGCGGGGGCCGGGTGGACCGACGCACCCTCCATGGGCAACGTTTCCGCTTTCGTCCTCTCTCCGCGTGGCCGTGTCCCCACGGTTCCGGGTCACCGCCGGTCGCGAACACGGCGGGTCCCGGGAATGAATCCGGGCCTCAGGCCGTCGTTCGCCGGCGCCGAAGAAGGGTCAGCGCGCCCACGGCTGCGAGTCCCAGAGTCGCCGGCTCGGGAACAAAGAATCCGCGAATCTCGCCGCCGGTGAACGACATGGTGTGGAGATTGAGGTAGGCCCGGCCTTCAGCCAGGTGCGACGCCAGCGCCGCTTCGGCGCCCGCCGGTGTCGCGCCATTCGCGGCAATGAACGCGGGATTCCAATTCGCGGCATTGGTCAGATCCAGGATCTGATTGTAGTTCCCGCTGGTCACTCCCAACGGAAAGCCCGCGAACGCGGGGACTGCGGTAGCCACTCCGGCCACCCCGGTGAGAGGTACGGAGGTGGGGCTGTGTATATGGGCGCCGCTCGTGGTGCCGATCAAACCGGTGAAGCTGATCTGCAGGTGCAGGGTGTGGGCTACGTCGTCGTAGTCAGCCTGGGCGGTGCCGGTCCCCGGCGATGCGTTGGGCGGAGATTCGCTGGGTCCGTCGAGGGTGGCCGTATACGAGAAAATCGTCGCGAAGGACGGAGCGGCCAAACCCACCAGTGCCACCCCGAAAACGGTCGGACTGAATGCGCGCCTCATAGCTCGATCCTCCCTCCCGGAGAAGTTTTTACTTCTAGCGAACACACAAACGCACCCGGCTCGGCAGCCGGCCGATCTCGACGGAATTGTAGCGCGGGTGGGCCGGTTGGCGGCGGGCGAGGCCACGAGACAACCGCAAAAATGGCCAGGAATATCCTTGGCGCCCGAAAACAATCCAGGCGGTCAGGGGTGAGGCACGGGGACTCAGAGACGCAGCCAGCGCTCGGTTAGGTTCAGCAGCGGGGCGGGTACCTGCCCCTGCCCGTCCTGGAGCACGCCGCGAAGGTGGCCCTGTCGGTCGTGCCAAAGCGCGAGGTCGACCCGCTCGGGCAGGTCGATCTTCAACTCGCCGGCGCGCAGACTCTTGAGTCCGCCGGCCGCCACGGCATCAACTTTCCCCTGTTTATCCAGACGAATGGCGAAAAGCCCTACCGCATCCACAACCACCTCGTGCCCCTCGACCGTGACTGTCCGCTGAATCGGATCGCCGGAGGCTGCCTCGACGCCTGAAACCACGACATAGGTTCCATCCACCATGCGGCAGGCGCCCCTGGCCGGCGGCGCGATGGAGCGACACCCCATAAAACCGAGCGCGCGGTCGGCCCGCGCCTGCCGAACGACTTCGGCCGCGCTCAGCTCCGCGACGACCCGTTCGACGAGGGTTTTGGCATCATCCAGGGCGATCATTTCGGCGGGCAGCGATCCATTTCCGTCAAAGGCTTGTCCCTCGAAGTTGCGCGTCCATTGCCCGATCCGGTACAGAGTGCTCTGGCCGTTGGCGGCCTCGCGGAAGAACTCGGCTGTCGCCGCTTTGTCGAGGTCCGGATGGTACAGCACAACGGCGCGATAGCGCTGCGGGCCGTACCGAACGTAGCCGTCCTCACCCACGGCCAACGACCCGGTCCAGATCTCGGTCGTGGGGATCAGATCCGCCGGATACCCGGCTTGCCAGAGCGCGTCGCACAGAACCAAGCCGACGTCGTCATAAGCCGGGCCGGCCCAGTTCATGGCGCAGGGCTGGCCGAAGACGATAGCCACCGGGCAGTCCAGCGGACTTTGGGTGATGAAGTTGAGCAGCCGAACGCGGCAATCCCCCCGCATCAGCCCGCCTCGGAGCAACCCTTGATAGCGATTCTCGTTGGGCTCCTTCGCCAGATCGACGGGCCATAGCGGGTGATAGTCGATTCGCCCGCCGGTCAATGCGCCCGCCCACATCTCCGCCTGATAGTCCGCCGGATTCGGCGAGTAATACATGTTGAACCAGACCGGACTGCCCCACTTCTTGGCGAGGGCTGTTCGGACACAATACGGAGTGATTTCATCGGTCTGGGCCCAATCGCGGCGAACGATCCACCAATCCAGGCCGTTCTTCCTGAACTCCCGTCGATCCGGGTAAGGCCACCAGGTCGGATGGGTTGCGACCACCGCCTCGGGGCCCCAGATCGACTTGACCGCATCGTAGAAATCGTTTTCGACCTTGGCGTTGCGGAGCCGGCACATCTCTCGGAAGTGGTTGATGGCCGCCAGGCGCTCCGCCTCCCGCCCCGCCTCACCGTAGGTCATGAGCAGGCCATCGCGCAGGAGTTCGCGTCCGCCGGTTTGCTCGCCGTAGGCCTGGGCCAGAAAACGCGAATACCAATAGTCGTCGTGGGCCGGGTTGCCGTCGAAACACGGCGGAAAACCCCACTCGTCCTTGCACGCACCCGCCAGCGGCACGTCGCGATAGCTGTTCAGAATCCGCCTCTGGAACGACAGGAGATGCGGCGCGAAGACGTCCGCGGTCAATAGCGTGAACGACACCATCGCGCAGGCGGTCTGACCCGCCATGTCCGGATCGCACGGGATCGAGACCGACACCGCCTCCTGTGTGGCGGAGGTCGTGTGGCAACGAGCGGTGATGTCCCGCACGGTCTGTGGCTTGATCCCGTCAGGGCCTCGTTGGTACGCGTAGACCCGAACCACGCGGCCGGCCTGCTGCGAGTCGTAGGAGGCTTGAAACGTATAGTGATCCGACAACCGGTCTCTCGGAATGGCGAGAGTCGCTTCGCCGGAACTCTTCAAGGCCACTTCCCGCAGACGGAGAATCTCCTGAAGTTCGTCGGGATGAGCTTGCCCGAACGCCTCCCGGGCCAGCCGGACGTCCAGATCCAGCGCGATTCCGATCCCGAACCGCGCGGCATGCTGAGCAGCCCGACCGATCTCTTCCCGCACCGCCTCATCGGTCACCAACCTGCCGGGTGCGCGAATCGTGGTCGCCAGCAAGTTGACTCCCGAATGCCGAGCCGTCATCTCGATATGG
>JAPKGY010000110.1 GCA_026647385.1 Phycisphaerae bacterium
ACCGCCATTTTTGGACGCGGTTGTTCCCCGCTGGGCGGTGATCTCAGCAGGCCGGCGCAATTCCTTCGGCCATCCGGATTCATCGATCCTGGCTCTTGGGGGCACCCATGATGGCCTCGGCCGGACACTTCTTCGCGCACAGCGTGCAACCTTTGCACAACTCCGGTTCGATGCGGTACAGGAGCAATTCGCGGCACGCACCCGCCGGGCAATGCCGCTCGAACACATGCGCGTCGTATTCGTCCCGGAACCATCGCAGCGTGCTCAGAACCGGATTCGGCGCCGACTGACCCAGGCCGCAGAGGCTCGTGTCCTTGATGACCTCCGCCAGTCGCGTCAGGTACATTACGCTCTTGAATCGTTCCAGCGCCTGGTGCCCAGCCTCGTTTCGCCTCGCCCGCGTCACCGATTGAAGGATCTCGAGCATCCGGCGCGTGCCCTCCCGGCAGGGAATGCACTTGCCGCAACTCTCGCGCTGGATGAAATCCATGAAGAACTTGGCGACGTCCACCATGCACGTCCGATCGTCCATGACCACCAGACCGCCGGAACCCATCATCGCGCCGACCGTCTTGAGCGACTCGTAGTCGATCTCAATGTCCAGATGCTGGGTCGGGATGCACCCGCCCGACGGCCCGCCCATCTGCGCGGCTTTGTACGAACGGCCGCCGGTGATCCCCCCGCCGATATCGAAGACGATCCGGCGGATCGTCGTGCCCATCGCCACCTCGATCAGACCGGTCCGCACCACGTGGCCCGAGAGGGCGAAAACCTTGGTCCCCTTGCTCTTCTCCGTGCCGATGGCGGCAAAGACCTCCGGCCCCTCCTGGACGATCGTCGGCAGGTTGGCCAGCGTCTCGACGTTATTGATGACCGTCGGCTTGCCGAACAGGCCGCGCACCGCCGGAAACGGAGGCCGCGGTTTGGGCATCCCGCGTCGCCCCTCGATGCTGTTGATCAGCGCGGTCTCCTCCCCGCACACGAACGCGCCGGCCCCTTTCTTGATCACGATGTCGAGATTGATGCCGCTCTCGAGGATCCTTTCCCCGAGCAGGCCGTACGTCTTCGCCTGGTCGATCGCCTCGACCAGCCGCCGGATCGCCAACGGATACTCAGCCCGGATGTACACGTACGCCTTGCTCGCTCCGATCGCGTAGGCCGCGATCGCCATCCCCTCCAGCACCCGATGCGGATCGCCTTCGATCACCGCGCGATCCATGAACGCGCCCGGGTCGCCCTCGTCGGCATTGCAGACCAGGTACTTCTGCTCGGCCTCCGCCTTCAGGGCGAACCTCCACTTCGTCCCCGTCGGAAACCCCCCGCCGCCCCGGCCTCGCAGGCCGCTGCGCTCCACCAGATCGCACACCTCCTCGCGGGTTCGCGTGCGAATCACGCTCGCAAACGCCTGGTATCCTCCGCGGGCGATGTACTCCTCGATGCGGTTCGGATCGATCACGCCGCAATTGACCAGCACGCGGCGCATCTGTGGCGCGAAAAACGGATGCTCGTCCAGGAAAGGCACGCCGGGCCACGCCTCGCCCTCTGCCGTGCGGAACTGCCCCAACACACCGTCCGACGGAAGCTTGCCCGACACGATCGCGTCGAACAGGCCGGGCACGCAATCCTCGGTCACGTGCTCGAAGCACACCCGGGCTTTCCCCGCCAACTGCACGTCAACCAGCGGCTCGGCCGAACACAGCCCGATGCAGCCGACCTCAACGACGTCCGCCTCCAGATGATGATCCGCCAGATACCGCTTGACCGCCTTGATCGTCCTGGCCGCCCCGGCCCCAAGTCCACACGTGCCCGCCCCCACGAAAACCACGGGCCGGGTAACCTTCTCGCGACGCACGAGGGCGAGTCGCTCCCCCCACGGATCGGCCTCGGCGCGCGCGGGCGCTCCCCCCGCCAGCCACGCGATCAGGTCCCGGCACGCGGCGTCGACCGGTCGGTGACGGAACGTCTGCTCCAGTTGCATCGTCTCAGGCATGTTGGCTCGCCTCTTTTCGGTATGCGCCTATCAGTCTCGTCAGCTTGTCCGTGGTCATGCCCGCGTGGAATTCGCCGTTAACGCAGATCACCGGGGCCAGGCCGCACGCCCCGATGCACGCCACCACCTCGATGCTGAACAATCCGTCGCGAGAGGTCTCCCCGGGCTTGATCTTCAGCATCTGCACCAGTACATCCAGAACCCTGGACGAGCCCTTGACGTGACAGGCCGTCCCGCGACATACCTGAATGTGGTAACGCCCCTGCGGCTGGAACCGGAACTGGTTGTAGAACGTCGCGACGCCGTAGACCTTGCTCACCGGCAGGTGGAGGCGACGCCCGATTTCCGTCATCGCCTCGCGCGAGAGATACCCGTGCCGCTCCTGCACGGCCTGCAGGATGGGAATCAGCGAATCCCGCCCGGCGCCCGGAAACTCGCTCAAGACCGGATCCATATCGATCTGAATCATCACGACACTTCCTTTTCGACGGCATCCTGCCGCGAGAAGAACGCGATCTTCTCCAGCGAAACCGCGATATCGAGGTCCTCCACGTAGATGTACTCGGGGAGGCTCACCCGCGTCGGCGAAAGGTTGAGCAGTCCGCGAACGCCGGCCCGAACCAGTTGGGAAGCCACCTTTTGCGCCCCATCCGCCGGCACCGCGATGATCCCCACGCGGGCGCCCGTGGATGTCACAACCTCCTCAACCTTCTCCATGGGATAACAACGGCAGCCCTGAATCACGCGATCGGTCTTGGCCGGGTCGCGGTCAAAGGCCGCCACGATCCGCAACCCGCGCCGACGCCCGTTGAAGTACGCCAGGATCGCCTGACCGAGATTCCCCAGGCCGACCAGCACGACCGCCTGCCCGCCCGGGCTGTCCAGATACCCCCCGATCACCTCGACGAGCCCCGCCACGGCGTACCCCCGGCGCGGGTTACCCGCGTACCCGATGGTCATCAGATCCCGACGAACCTGGGCGGCGGTCACCCCCGCAAGGGACGCCAGTTCATGCGAATACACATTCGGTCTTTGTCGATGCTCGAGGTGCGTGAGCAACTGCCGATACACGCTCAGCCGTTTCACAATTCCTTCGCCCAGCATCATTGGCCTGACCTCCACGAGCCCCTCGTCCGGGGTGCCAACAAAGTCGGTGTCCCACAACGAGGTCATCTGTGATCACTTTCACAATGTGACCCTCGCCACAGCATATGCACCCTGGAGTCGCATTGCAAGGGCGCATGTGAACTTTTTCACAATTAAATACACACTGTATCCTAGTGCAGAAAAGCCGCTCTGGCGGGGCTTCAGGAAGAATATCCCGTCAAGCCTTTCAGCGCAATTCCTCAAAGGAAGCGGCCCTATTCGTACCTCAGGGCCGCGACGGGGTCCACACGGGCGGCCCGGCGCGATGGATACACGGCCGCGAGGACAGTGACTGCGACAACGAAGGCAAAGACCGTCGGCGGCAGCCAGGGCGGGAACGCGCAGATGGAGGCCGTCAGGTCGATGTCCAGGTCGCGGGCGGCCATCGCCTGCATCCACGCGTCGGCCGGGAAGGAGGCGCCCCAGGCCACCAGCAGGCCGAGGGCACCGCCCACCCAGCCGATGATCGCGCCTTCAACGAGGAAGATGATTTGAAGGTGTCGGCTGTCGGCACCGACCGCTTTCATGATGCCGATCTCGCGCGTCCGCTGGAGGACGCTGATCAGCATCGTGTTGGCGATCCCAAGCCCGGCCACCACAAGCGACACGACGGCCACGCAGGTCATGCCGCTGAAAATCAGCAGGTACATAAGGCGATTCTGCTTGAGGTTCTCCAGCGGCGTCCAGGTTTGGAAGCCGAGCTTACGGATGTCAGCCAGGACACGCTCGACGTTCTCTTCGCGATCGACGAGCACCACGGCCCGATGGATGCTCTTGTCGCCGGGTCCAGGCGCGGCAAAGTAAAAGTCAGTGGCTGTCTTGACGGGAAGAGCGACGTCGCCGTCGACGCGGAACGGAGCCCACCCCCTTTGCTCGTCTTGAGCGTGCGCGCGCATCACGCCCACGAGGGTAAACTCCCGCGCGAAGAGCTCGCTTGTTTCACCCGGTTGCGTTGTCACGAGTCCGCGGAGGATGTCCTTTTCCGTGCTCGGCAGATCCAGCTTCTCGACGAGCTGGGGTAGCTGTTTGGTGATTCTTGCGAGGATGGCCGCCTCGATCCGGCTGGTAACGCCGCCCTCCGGGTGAGTGATGTAGATGCCCAGGCCCGCGCGCTGTCGAACGCGGGTCTCGATCCGCAGCTTCTTCCCGAGCACCGCGTCGACCGCCCGCTCGTCGGTAACGCCCAGGCCATACAGGAGGGCTTCGCTGACCACGATCGACGGTTCATCGAGGTTCTCGAATGCTCTGCCGGCCACGATCCGTTCGCCGAACGCGGCATCGCCGGGCCTGGCTGCCCCGATGTCCGTCCGCTCCGAGCGATCGTTAAAGACCACGTAACCGTCCTGATAAGCAAACGGGGTTACGGCCTGGATGTGGCGCAAGCCGCGGATGGCCGCGAGGTTTTCGGGGGTCAGGAGGGGCCGCGGTTTCCGTTTCCATTGGGCGTCGCGCCTGGCCAGGGCCCTGCGGAGTCGTTCGCGTCGGGCTTCGCTCATCTCACCCGGAACCTCGGCCGCCGCCGTGTCGGCCGACCCCGCCAGTTCCGCGTCCCAGTCGGGCCAGATGTTGACGCTGCGCATCAGTTCATTGCTGATGAGGGTCCGCAGGGCCTGCTGGATGCCCAGGCCGACGGACAGACTCGCGGTGAGCACGAGAGTGCCGAAGACCACGCCCAGTGTGGTGAGCACGGTTCGTAGTCGGTGCTGCCGGAGAGCCGACAACGCCAAGCCAAGCATGTCCGCTACCCGCACTGGATACCCCCATCGAGGCTGGATCACGACACCAATTGCCCATCCGCCAGACGCAACACCTGCCCGGTGCAGGACATGGCCAACTCCTCATCGTGTGTGACCAAGACCAGCGTCTTTCCTTGCGTGCGCACGTAATCGACGATCAAGGCGATGATTTCCCGGGCCATCGCGCTGTCGAGGTTGCCGGTCGGCTCGTCCGCGAGCACGAGGTCCGGCCGATTGACCAGCGCCCGGGCGATGGCCACGCGCTGACTCTCACCACCGCTCAGTTCAGCCGGTCGATGGTTCAGCCGCGCGCCGAGACCGACCGCTTCCAAAGCCCGTCGCGCCTCCCCCCGCCGCTCGGGGCGGGATCGTCCGGCGAAGACCATCGGAAGCTCGACGTTTTCCAGCGCGGTACGCGAGGGGATGAGATTGAATCCCTGAAAGATCATTCCGACGGTGGCCGAGCGGAAAGAGGTGAGTTGGCGGCTCGAGAGTCGGCCGAGGTCATGGCCCTGGACCGCGAGTCGTCCCGAGGTCGCGCGATCCAGCCCGCCGAGCAGATACAGCAGCGTTGATTTGCCAGACCCGGACTTGCCCAGCAGGGCCACGCGTTCGCCCCGCTTCACGGTAAACGTCAGGCCCCGCAGAGCGCAGACAGCCGTCTCACCCGTGCCGAAGGACTTGACGAGATCCGTCGCGCAGATCGCGGGGTCGGCCGCTTCGGACATCAAGGAGCGACACGTGTTGACCATCGGTCCCTACGCTCCCAATACACATCCCCCGCGACTCCTCGTAGCGAGTATAACACCCGACACCCCAGGGTGATAGAGGCGGCATCCGGACGTTTCACATCTTCCGCCACGCTGAGTTCACCGCGTATCCCGCCACGATGTCGGCCGGCCTGAGGAACGCCGTTTGCGTTATTGAAGCCGTGCCTTCGGCCTGCCGGTAAACCGCCCCCACCGACAAGCTCAAATGGAAGCCTCCGCAAAACGGACGCCTCCCCCTGTAGAGAGGGTTCAAACGCTCGATATGTTACACCATAATTGCAGCGAAGATCCCCGAGGCTCGGGGCCTTCCTCGGGGTGCGATCGCCACGCTGTCCGTTGCCGCAGTTCACATGGGCAGAGTCCGCCCCGCGGCCTATTACCGCCGCCCCCCCCAGGCCGGATGCTCGGGCGACGTCCCCGGTCGCCAACTTAGCGATCACCCGTCTCCGGCCTGACCGCGTACGACAGGCCGAGCTTGTCCTTTTTCATCACCCCACTGACAAAGACATCGGTCTTCGGCTCGTGCCACGTTGGCCGATCGTGGTACACTCGATCAAGGGGTCCCGGTGATTTCCGTCCGCCGCGTCGAGCCGCCCTTTATACTGCTCCCCTCATGCACTGAAAAAGGGCCATCGATTCGACGGACGCACCGCTCAATCGCCTGGAACATCCAACTCAACGGCTGACACGCTTGCAGGGCGAATACACACAGGGCCGATCAGGCCGGACGGAAGCAATGGGTCGTTTTTGTCGTACACACCGCCCCGAGTGCAGAAGGCAATCCGGCCGGAGGGGCGAGGTTTACCCTGGAGCAGCCAGTCGGGCCATTTCGCCGGTAGCCGGACACCCGCGTCCGCGTCCTGCCATTCCATGTCATCCTCCAGATGACTGTCACCAATCATCCGATTCGGCCAGAGATTCGTCACGCGGACCTCGAGGCGGTTCGGGCCTGGCTGTGCGACGCGGTCGATTCGGACCCGGAACGGCGGTTTCCAGAGCGTGGGGAGTTCGTGGCCGTTGAGACTTGCCCGCGCGACGACCTCGACGTCGCCCAGATCGAGATAGACCTCATGACCGGCGGCGAAAAACTCCGCCGGCAGCTCGAACTCCTTCGTGTAGGCGGCTGTCCCGGAGAAAAACCGGATCCCCGGCTCCGGACGGTCGGGCCACGACACGAGTTTCTCGAATACCGCGGACGCGGGCGCGCCCAGGCCGGGCGGAAACGCGACCCGCCACGGGCCGTCCAATACGATCGGATCGGGAAGCGTCGGCGACTGGAGCGGGACCGTCGCACCGTCGTCGAGTCTCGCGATTTGCCCCGTTTTTTTCCGGAAGCGAGCAAGCAGCGCCCCGTCGGCGTCCCGCTCGAGTTCTACCGCGGATCGATCCGCGGCCGGGAGCGAGGCTGCCCCGGCTGGTGGCGCGTCTTCCAGGGCGATCGCGTATCGCGCGGGCATGGTTGCGCGAAACACCACGAAGACCGAGCCATTCGGATCGAGGCGCATCGGGACGGTAACGCAGCCATCCGATTCGCGCCGAAACACGCCCGGCCTTCCGATCGCGCCCGCGGCTGGATCCCAGAACTCGGGCGCCCTGCCGGCCGCGCGGAAGGTTGCCTCGATCGCCTCGGGGCGGCCGTGCTGATTGGACACGAAGTAGAGGTCGGTTCCTTCAACGCGGCGATGAACGTAGAGGACCTCGGCGTCTTTCGCGTCGGTGTGGTACTGGAAATCCGGAGGGAGGTTGATCCGTCGGAAGACCTCCTCGAAGCTCAGCCCCGCGAAAAACCGGCCTTTGCCGACCCGCCGATCGACAACCGGGTTGTTACCGTCGCCCCACAATGCGGTGACAGCTCTGCGAAGGGCCGCATCACCCGCGCCCCGGTCGAGCAGTGCGGACGACTGCAGCGGACGCCGCGGGGCAAGCACGGTTGCACCGGCCTCCACCAATTCCAAGACCCTGGTCGCCACAGCCGGCCGCATCGTGGGCAGATCGGGCAGCAGCAGAAGTCGGTACGTTGCGCCGGCGGGCAGCACGAGGCGACCCTTCTCCGTGCAGGCCTCCATGATCGCCTTCACGTCGCAGCCGTCAAAATCGTAGCCCGCGGGCAGCACGGGCGTCAGTTCGTCGCGCCACGCGATGCGGTTCGGCACGTCCTCGCCGACGAACCAGAGCACGTCGCAGACCTGCTGCCCCTGGCGGAGCACGTGGTTGCATCGGGTCAGATAGTCCATCCAGGCGCCGGCTGCGTCCCACCAGGTATTGTTGCGATTGAAGTTCAATCCCCAGAGGAAGAACGTGAAGCCCGGCCCGGTCACCGGGTACGGCTGATGCGCGAAGGTGTGGAAAACGAACTGGTTCACGCCGGCGCAGAAGGCGCGGTCTCCCTCCGCCTTCAGGCTGAACGGATGGTTCTGCCAGC
>JAPKGY010000111.1 GCA_026647385.1 Phycisphaerae bacterium
TGTTGGCCAGAACCGTTGCGCCGGGATGCTGACGCAGGAGTCGCGCCAGGAGATCGCTTTGATCGGCGTGCAGTGGCGCCGGCAAGCCGTGATGCTCACACGCCTCGACGAGCTGGCGCCGGCTTTTTTCGCAATCGGTCGATCTGGCCGATCTCTTCGTCTCCATGGGCAAGATCGATCAGGCGGAGGAACGGATCGACGCATTGCTCGCCAAACAGCCCCAGTACCACCGGGCCAAACTGACCTTGGGGTTGATCAAGCTCAAGAGAGGCCGGCTCGACGAGGCGGAGAAGCTCCTGACCGAATCGCTGGCCCTGAATCCCGACCCCGTTCGCGCGAATTTCTACCTGGGCCAGCTCTACGAGACCAAGGGCGAGCACAAGCGGGCGATGGAGCACTACCGGGAGGCCTTGAAAGGCTGTCTGAACGAGCCCTGAGGCGGCCGGCGATCGGGCCGCCGACCCCCAAACGGAAGCGCAGGGCCAGGTGCCTTTCAGAGCCCGAAACGGAAGCGCAGGGCCAGGTGCCTTTCAGAGCCCCAAGCGGAAGCGCAGGGCCAAGCGTCTTCCAGCGCCCAGGGCGGACTTGTCCCGGCGTAGTCCACCGTGGCGGACAAAACCGGAAGCGATGGGTCAGACTCGGAATGATACGGGTGCTTCGCCATCTGGCCCCGCGATGCGGCCCGCCTGGAGGCGGCTGGCTCTTGGGGGTTCGTGACCGTCTATGTGGGGGGCGTCGCGCATCGCGGTGCCCCGCGGAGTCGAGGAATTGGAGTATTCCGGAGAATTGAGGCCATGAGCAGGCGGCTGATCGAAATACTTCCGGCGGTGTGGCTCGCGATCCCCGTGGCGGCGGCGATGGCTGCGACTCCGCCGGAGAACCTGCGTTGTTTCAATTGCCACGGCAACGAGGCGATTGCCCGAAGCTCGCCGGCCGAACGTGAGACCATGGTTCGCTCGGCGGCCGGCGTGAGCCCGCGCGCCGATCTCGCGGCCCTCTACGTCGCCCCCGAGGTATACAAGTACTCCGTTCACGGAGACGTGACTTGCACTTCCTGTCATCCCGATTGCGAGGAGCTGCCGCACGCCATCCGGACCAAACCCGCCCAGTGCGCTTCCTGTCACGCCGAGGAGCAGGGAGAGTATGCCGGCAGCGTGCATGGAAAGGCGATCGCCGGCGGCCAGGAGAGCGCCGCCCATTGCCGCGACTGCCACGGAACGCACGACATCCTGTCCGCGAAGAACCCCCAGTCGCGGACGTTCAAGCTGCAGCTTCCGTTCACCTGCGCGAAGTGCCACTCCAATCCGCGGCTCATGGAGGACGCGCAGGTCCACCAACCCGAGGCCGCCCGCCAGTACATCGACAGCATGCACGGGCGCGGCCTGATCGTGGACGGCCTGATCGTCGCACCGTCCTGCAACGATTGCCATGGGGTCCACGACATCTGGCCGGCCAGCGACCCGCGATCCAGGATTCACAAGGAGAACGTGCCCAAAACCTGCGGCAAGTGCCATATCGGTGTCGAGGAGGTATATCGCAAGAGCATCCACGGGCGGCTCCTGGAGGCCGGAGATACCCGCGGGCCGGTCTGCGTGACCTGCCACAGCGCGCACCGGATCATCCCTCCCGGGGACGTGGCCTTCAAGGCGATGAGCGACGAATACTGCGGCCAGTGCCACGAAGACCGGCTGCGGCGATACGAGGAGACGTTTCACGGCAAGGCCATGGCGCTCGGGCGGCCGGGGATGGCTGCCTGCTACGATTGCCACGGGCATCACGACATCGTTCCGATCAGCGACCCGGCCAGCCGCCTGTCGCCGCGGAACAAGCTCGATACCTGCCGGCAGTGCCACAAAAACGCGACCGCGAAGTTCGCCGACTATATCGCCCACGCAGACCATACGGACCGCGGAAACTATCCCGTCCTCTACTGGACTTTCGTGTTCATGACCACGATCGTCCTGGGCACGTTCGCCTTCTTCGGCGTGCATACCCTGCTCTGGTTCGTGCGGTCCCTCGTGCTGTACCTGAATAACCCGCAAGCCTTCCGCGAGGCGAAGGTCAAGGCCTTCCGGGACGACGAGGTGTTCGTCCGGTTCCGTCCGTTCGACCGCTTCCTTCACGTCCTGGTGGTCAGCAGCTTCCTTCTGCTCGTGGCCACCGGTATGCCCCTGAAATTCTACTATACCGACTGGGCCCACTGGCTGGTCCGGCTCATGGGCGGGCAAGAGGTCGCGGGAGCATTGCACCGACTGGGCGCGGTCATCACCTTCCTGTACTTCGGGCTGCATTTGGCCGGCCTGGTCCGGGCGCTCGTTCGGCGAAAGGGCGACTTCCTCGACCCGCAAACGGGGCGACTGAGCCCGCGCCGGAGCCTGAGCGTTCTGTTCGGCCCGGACATGCCGCTGCCCAATCTCGACGACGTTCGGGACTGGTGGGCCCATCAGAAATGGTTCTTCGGGCGCGGGCCGAGGCCTCAGTTCGAAAAATGGACCTACTGGGAGAAGTTCGACTATTTCGCGGTCTTCTGGGGAGTCGCGATCATCGGGCTCAGCGGATTGATCATGTGGTTCCCGGTGGCCTGCACCCGCATCCTGCCCGGCTGGATCATCAACGTGGCGTTGATCGTCCACAGCGACGAGGCCTTGCTCGCCGCGGGCTTCATCTTCACATTCCACTTCTTCAACGTCCACTTCCGGCTGGAGAAGTTCCCCATGGACCCGGTCATTTTCTCCGGGCGGATGTCCCGCGCCGAGATGCTGCACGAACGGCGACGCTGGTACGATCGCCTGGTAGCCACCGGCCAGCTCGACAAGATCCGCCTGCGCGACGAGTGGTCCCAGTGGAGGCGGGTCATGCACCCCCTGGGCTTCATGGCATTCGGCACCGGCGTTGTGCTCCTGGTCCTCATCTTCTACGCGATGGGTTCCCGCCTGATCTCGCCGCATTGACGCGATCGGGGCGTAACTTGCCGAGCGTGTCTGAGTGGAGCTACGGTTCCGGGCGAACTGGGGACTGGCTCCGCGCCGGGCAGGTCGGCCCGCCTGAAAACAGCTGCCCGCGGTGCGGATATCGGCCGCCGGTTCACGCTTTTCCGCGGTGCCTGTCCCCATTTCGCCCGCGGGAATCGAGTGACGCCCACGCGACTTGCGGCAGGATCCCACGGCCAGGACCCTTTCACGTTTGGATGTCGCACCAATCCGAATATCACGCCGAGGGTTATGTTACGACAATACCTGTGTCATATCAGAGTGACGTGCCACCCAAAAGCCGCGGACTTCGGGTCGCCGCGGCGACCCGCGCGGAACATTGTACGAGGGCCAACGTTCGCGCGCGTTCCGATCTCCCCATGCAGCAGCGACTCAGTTGCCGCGCAGCGTCAAGGCTGATCCGGCGCCGGCGAGGACGTCGACCCCGCGCCAGGGCCCCGTTTCGCCGGCCCTTCGTCGGGCTCGCTCGCCTGCAGCAGCCATTCGAGGTTGAATCTCGCGAATGCGACGTGCTCGGGAAACGCGCAGGGCAAGGTCTTTCCCTTGCCATACAGCAGTCCGACGATGCCGTCCGGCAGAACAATCAGGTCGGAGTAGAAGCTCGGGCCTTCGTGGATCAGCTTGTGCCGTGACCACGTCCGGCCTTCGTCGGTGCTCAGGCTCACCGTCATCCGGGCCCTCCGCCCGGGGTCGGCCGGACGGCTGAACAGCAGGATGCTCTTCCCGTGTTCAGCCGTCGCGGCGTATCGCTGAATGGATGAATCGCACCCGTTTCCGCTGTATTCAAACTCGGCCCTGACGACCGGTGCGCCGAACGTCTCGCCTCCGTCCTCGCTCCAGGCCTCAACGCGGTGCTTCTCGGTGCTGAACGGTGTTCCATCCCGGATGGCTGCCCCTCCTCGCGCATTCAGGAGGATGCGTCCGTCCTCCAGCTCGACGATGCGCCCCTCAGCCATGCCGTGGCTGACGCCCGTGTCACCCGCGCGCCGCCACGTCCTCCCGTGGTCGTCGCTCACCAGCATCGAGACTCCGTAACGGCGCGGAAAGGTCGTCACCGCGCGACGATGCCAAACAGGAATCACCAGCCGCCCGTTCCCGTCCGCGTTAATCCCCCGCTGATGACGAAGTTGGATCCCATGGCCGGGGCCGGGCATGTGGAAGGTCCAGCCGTGGAGATTGTCCGAGAACAGGGGCGTCACCTCGATCCGCCCGCCGTCCCGCGGCGCGGGCAGCCACGTGTGCCCGTCATCGTCGCTGTAGCGGTAGAATACCCGCGTGTACTTCTGGTCGGTCGAGCCTTCGTTCAGCGCGTAGAAGAGGAATACGCGTCCGGTCTTCTCATCGGCGACCGGTCCGGGGTTCGTCCAGGCCTCCAGCCTGCCGGGCTGACCGTTGGCCGACCAGAAGGAACCGTCGGCCCTTTCGATGTACGTGTTCGGCGACCACGTCCTGCCGCCGTCCGTGCTCCGTTTCGCGACGAGATGATGCGGCTCCTGGTCCTGGGGCTTCACCCGGGCTTCGGTAAACGCCAGCAGCGCGCCCGTCCGGGTACGCACAAGGCCATAGACATGATGAGGCCAGGCGCCCTCTTCCTTGTTCCGCCAGACCACGTGCTCCTCGAAGAACGCAACGCGCCGCGGCCCCCACGTCTCCGACGATTCCGCCGTTGCGGCGGAGTCCGCGTACGCAAAGGCCGGCGGGATCAACACCAGGATGGCCAGGAGCGTCGTTGTCATCCTGTTCCCGCCCAAAGCGAAGGCGCCTTCCGCGCCCGCAGCCGGACTTCAAGGGGGCACCGCGAGCCGTTGCGACTCGGCGAGACGCCGTGCAAAACGGAGGCGGAGGGATTCGAACCCCCGGTGCAGTTTCCCGCACAACGGTTTTCAAAACCGTCCCCTTCAGCCGCTCGGGCACGCCTCCGGTCTGAGATCGGTCAGCTTGAGCCATCCATGCTATGCGCCGGTCGGCCGAGACACAAGGGGGATGTGCGGATTGTGTTACAGCAGGGGATGTGACACTTCCAGCGAACCCATCTGATGGACGGGTGCCCCATCCTCGCTGCCCAAGCCTGGGCCATCCGGCGCAAGTCCCGTGGCGGGGCTGTATAATGCCGACCCATCAAAATGGGAGAACAACTCATGAAACCGGAACCAACCCGATCTCGCGGCCCGTGGCGAAGCACATGGCTCGGCGCGGTGTTGCTGTACGTGGGGTTGGCCGCCGGATGTGCCTCGCCGCGGACCAACTTCGTCATCATGCTGTGCGACGATCTCGGGTACGGCGACCTGTCGTGTTATGGCCACCCGACCATCCGCACCCCGAACCTGGATCGGCTGGCGACCGAGGGGGCCCGGCTCACGGACTGTTACGCCTCCGCGCCGGTCTGCTCGCCCTCGCGCGCGGGTCTGCTCACCGGGCGGACTCCGTACCGCTGCGGCATCGAGGACTGGATACCCGAGAACCATCCGATGCACCTGCGCCGGAGCGAGATCACCGTCGCGACGCTGCTCCGCGACGCGGGCTACGCAACGTGTCACGTGGGCAAGTGGCATTGCAACGGGGCGTTCAACTCGCCCGAACAGCCTCAGCCGGGCGACCACGGCTTCGAGTACTGGTTCTCGACGCAGAACAACGCCATTCCCTCGCACCGCGACCCGATCAATTTCGTGCGCAACGGGCAGGCCGTCGGACCGACGCAGGGCTACGCCAGCCGGTTGATCGTCGATCAGGCCATCGACTGGCTCAACCGGCGCGATCGTGGGCGACCGTTCTGCCTCTTCGTCTGGTTCCACACCCCGCACGAGCCCGTCGCGACGAGCCAGCCGTTCGTCGACCTGTACAGCCAGGCAACGCCCGAGCAGCGACGGGAGTACTACGGAAACGTCAGCCAGATGGACCACGAGGTCGGCAGACTCATGGGGACGCTCGATGCCCTGGGCCTGCGCGACCGAACCTTCGTCATGTTCTCCAGCGACAACGGGCCGGAAACGCTGAACCGCTATCGGGGGGCGGAGCGGTCGTACGGTTCGCCCGGCCCGCTGCGCGGGATGAAACTGCACCTGTACGAAGGCGGGATTCGCGTGCCGGGAATCGTGCGCTGGCCCGGGAATGCGACGCCGGCCTCCGTCTCCGCGCAGCCAGTGTGCAATACCGATGTGCTCCCGACGTTGTGCGAGATCGCGGGGGTCCGGGTGCCGGCCGATCGTGCTATCGATGGCGCGAGCATGGTGCCGATGTTCTCCGGTCGGCCGATCCGTCGTTCGACGCCGCTCTACTGGCGTTATGACCGGGCCATCGGCCGGCCGAAGCAGGCCCTGCGCGAAGGCGATTGGAAACTCCTGGCGGACGCGGACCTGCGGCAATTCGAGTTGTACAATCTGCGCGAGGACCCTGGCGAGACGATAGACCGGGCAGCCGATCGGCCGGACCGGGTCGAAACAATGTCCGCCAAGCTCCGCAAACTGCACGACCAGATCGACGCCGAAAGGCCCCGGTGGCCGACGGTGAAAAAGCCCGACAGGCAGAAGAAGTAGGACGTGGACGAGGGAACGCCCAAATCCTGAAAAGCCGAATTCGCCGTCGACGATCCGACGTGATGGGCTTCAACGTGGCGAACGCCGAAATCCGATGCACCTCAGTGGCACGGCCATTTTCATATGAGCGGTAGAACCACCGCCGCCACAAGCAGCAGAAGTCCGCAGGACACGGTGCCGATCCCCAGACCCACGTCGGGGCGCGGTTCGGGGATGTGTTCCCGAAAGCACGGCGGAACCTTTCGGATGTTGAGGATCTGCGACCCGAGCAGGATGACGAACAGCGAGGCGAACAGCGCGACGACATCGACGCCCAGGGCGATTTTTTCGATGACCGCGACCGTCTTGTCCACCATCACGCCCAGGTCGCCCTTGCCGCTCGCGAGCGGCGTGAGCCGGATCAGCCGGGGTAGATTGAGCGCCGCCACCGCCGCCCAGCAGATGAGCCCCAGGATCAGGCCGGCCTTCGCGTCCCGGTTGGCGTGACGGAGCTGGTTGATCGTGGACCAGATGCGCGCGGAACGCTTTCGCACCTCACCCCACCGAAATGTGGTGCCGCACTCAGGGCAGCTGTTGTCGGGCAAGCCCGTGAGGATGTACCCGCACCGCGCGCAGGTCGGCGGGATCGGCAACGTCCATTCATGCCCGCGGATGTGCTCGAGATCGTCCCAAGTAAAGGTCATGCGCGACGCCGCCAACAGATGCGAACTCGCAGGCCATGCTCACCCTGTACCGGACTTCACCCGCCGTGGCGGGTGCCTCTCTGCTTCTGTGTCGCTACCTCCCCGCAGGCGACCCGGGCAGCCGCCCGTAAACACGATCGCCGCGTCACTCCGGATGACCATCTACGGCTGTACCATGGCTCGCCGCAATACGATGTCGTCGACCGGTACGTCATCGAACGGAGTGCCGCTCGGGTCGAGCTGGGTGGTGGTGCGCACATCGGTCATCTCGTCGACCACCGCCATCCCCGCCCCGTCGACGGTGGCGAATACCGTGAAACCGCCGTTCTGGTTGTCGAGGTTCGCGGAGTTGTCAACCACGCTGATGAAGAACTGGCTTGTGGCCGAGTTCGGGTCGCCCTCGAGCTTCGCCATCGAGACGGTGCCGCGAACGTTGCTGCGCGACGCGTGGAACTCGTTCTGGATCGCCGGTCTCAGACCGGTCTGCTTGACCAGACCCGGCAGAAAGCCGCCGCCCTGAATGACGAAGTCAAACACCACTCGATGGAAGATCGTGCCGTCGTAGAAACCGTCTTCCACGTATTGCAGAAAATTGTCCACGGTATTGGGCGCGCCCGCGGGGAAGGGCTCGCGCAGCAGGGTGAGCGTGATCGCGCCGAGCGTCGTGTCGAACACGACGTGCGGATTCGCCAGCGCCTTCTGGCTGACGGTCGCGGTGCTCCTGCCCTGGATTTCTTTTTGGGAAACGGCATGAGGGATGTGTTTTGTTTCATTCATTACTCTGTTGCTAAAGGTGTGCGGCAGCTTGAATTGATAAATAATAGAACGGAGGTCAACCTT
>JAPKGY010000112.1 GCA_026647385.1 Phycisphaerae bacterium
TTCCCACGCACGGCACGAACTGGGCCTGGCGTACAAGCAGGACAGTCGCCCCCAGGAGGCTCGGGCGCTTTTCGAGGATACGATCCGGCTCAACGCGGACTCGCCATGGGCGGTGGAGGCGAACCGGCAATTGGCCGGCATGGGAATCGCCGGCCGAATGCCGACGTCGAACGCGGCGAGCGCGAGTCGGCCGGGGTAGAAGAGCCGATGGACCGATCGAATCAGATTGTGGTCGGCGTGACCGGAGCAAGCGGGGGGCCTTATGCGCTGCGGTTGTTGGATTGCCTGGATCAGGCCGGCGTCGACGTGCATCTCATCGTGTCGCCCCATGGCCGGCGGCTGCTGGCCGACGAGTGTGACGTGCGGGTGATGGACCCCGAACACCTGATCGGCCGGGCTTCGACGCACGTACGGGTGTATGCGTTCAACGACATCGGGGCCCTGCCGGCCAGCGGGTCTTTCCGGACCGACGGCATGGTGATCTGCCCGTGCAGCAGCAATACGCTCGGGGCGGTGGCGTCGGGGCTGGGGGATAATCTGATCACCCGGGCGGCCCACGTGACCCTCAAGGAATCGCGGCGACTCATCGTCGTGCATCGGGAGATGCCGCTGAACGGGATCGACCTGGAGAACCTGGTCCGTCTCCAGCGGGCGGGAGCGGTGATCTGCCCGGCTTCGCCGGGATTCTATCTGCGGCCTGGGACCGTGGGCGAGCTGATCGATTTCGTGGTCGGGCGGGTGCTGGATCTGCTCGACGTGCCGCACACGTTGGACGTTCGCTGGAAAGGGCGGGCCGGCGGAATCTCGGAGGCCTGAGCGGTGGGAAAGTCCGGAGCGATCACTCTGGTTCACCGCTGGGGCGAGATGGTCAAGTTCTCGCACTCGATTTTCGCGCTTCCGTTCGCGCTGATGGGCACCTTTCTCGCGGCCCGGGCCGCGTTCGAGGCCGGCGACGCGATCCACGTCCGCCCCTCGGCGGGCCAACTGGGACTCATTATCGTTTGCATGGTGGGCGCGCGGTCGGCGGCCATGACGTTCAACCGGATCGTCGACGCCGCATATGACGCACGCAATCCCCGGACGGCCTTGCGGGCGATCCCGGCGGGCACGATCACCCGGGGCCAGGCGGCGGTCTTTCTGCTCGCGGCGACGGCTGTGTTCCTCGCCGGCTGCGCGGGCTTCCTGTGGGCATACGCCAATCCCTGGCCGCTGATCCTGGCCTTGCCGGTGCTGGGTTATCTTTGTCTGTATTCCTACAGCAAGCGTTTCACCCGCTGGTCGCACTTCCTGCTGGGCAGCGCGATCGCACTCTCGCCGGTGGCGGCTTGGGTGGCGGTTCATCCGGCGTCGCTTGGATGGCCCGCCGTCGTGCTGATGGCGGCGGTCATGCTCTGGATCGGGGGATTCGACATCATTTACGCTTGTCAGGACGTCTCCTCGGACCGGGCGGATGGACTACATAGCCTTCCGGCGCGTCTGGGACCGGGCCCGGCCCTGTGGATCGCACGCGGATCCCACCTCGGCACGATCGTCCTCCTGGCACTGCTGATTCCTCTGGCCGACCTGGGCTGGCTTTACGGCTGCGGAGTGATTATTGTAGCGGCACTGCTGGCGGTTGAGAACAGCCTGGTGAGGCCCGACGATTTCTCGAGGATTAACCTGGCGTTCTTCACGGTCAACGGCGTCATCAGTCTGGTGCTGGGCGGCCTGACGATCGCGGACGTGCTCGTCGGCTGACCCGGGCTTCGCGATCGCCAATTCGGAGCCGTCCCGATGCGCGTAAACCGGTACATTCTGCTTGCCGTCGCGTTTGCCGGACCGTCGATTCCACTGCGTGGTGCCGAGTCGGTGGAACCTTCGCGGGAATTGGCCGATCGCTTCGAGCGGGCGAGTATCGAGTACAACGTGCCGCGGGATTTGCTGCTCGTCCTGGCGAGGCTGGGCAGCGGGTTCGAGGATCGAGGCGGCGCTCCCACGATCGAGGGTGGCTACGGGTTGATGGCCTTGAGGCGCAATGACTGGAACGGCGATTCTCTGTTGGTCGCCGCGAGGCTCCTGGGCGTCGAGCCGGAGCGGCTGATGATCGAAGCGGATCTGAACATCCGCGGGGCGGCGGCCGTGCTGGATGCGTATGCCGCGGAGGCGGGGATCGATCGCGGCGCGGGCTTGGAAGCATGGCGGCCGGCGATCGAGCGATACGCCGCCTTGGACGCCGAATGCAGCGCACTGTTCGCGGACGAAGTTTACATGCACCGGTCAGTCGGCTTCGCGATAACCAATAGCAAGGGCGAGACATTCATTGTTGCGGGTGGGGCGGGGCTCCCCCCCCTGGATACGCCCGCCGTGCCTGCGGAATCGAGAACCTTGCCCGAGCCTCTCGCGGGGCTGGGGGCTCAGGCGGCCAAAGCCCCGGAGTACCCGCCGGCGACGTGGGACCCGGTGCCGGCCTGTAACTTCGAGGCGATCCAGAATCCCAAAGCGTTCGTGGTGATCCACATGGCGGAGGGGACGGCCGCCGGCGCCCGGGCGAAGTTCAAGCTGTGCTCGTCGTACGCCTCGGTGCATTACGTGGTGAGCGAAGCGGGCACGGTCTGGCAGATGGTGCCGGAAGGGCAGACCTCCTGGCATGCCGGCTGCTACAACGAGCCGTCAATCGGCATCGTTCATGAGGGGTTTTCGGCCTCCGCCGACCATCCCGAGGCGTTGTATCAGGCGTCGGCGGCGCTGTGCCGCTACCTGTGCGAGAAATGGTCGATCCCCGTGCGGTGGTCGCAGGACGAGGGCGAGGGGATTCTGGGCCATGCGGACACGGTGCCCGTCTGCGGCGGGCAGGCGGTCGATCCGGGGGTCGGGTGGGACTGGACGCATTACCTGGAGCTTGTTCGCGGCTCGCGCAGGGGGCCGCAACTCGTGTCCGCCGTGTCGCGGCGCACCCACGGTCGCAACGGAGTGTGGGATATCGACCTCAAGGCCGGCTGGCCGAGCGAATGCCGCACCGGCGGGCCGCGCCAGCTCATCGTGACGTTTGACGGGCCGCTCGTCGGGCTGTCGGGGAAGAAGGGATCGGAAGTCCGCGCATCAAGCGGTGTGGTCCAGAAGGTGCAGGTGGACGGCGCGACTTTGGCGATCGATCTGACCGGGGCCGCTGACCGGGGTTGGCTGGAGGTGCGGTTCCCCGGTTTCGTGGGGACGAACGGGCTGTCGATCGACGAATCGCTTTCGTTCGGCGTGTTGGCCGGGGACGCGAACGGGGATAACCGGGTCACAGCCGCCGATTACGTGGCGATCCGTGCCATGATCGATTGCGCGTCGTGCCCGGATCGCGCGCGATGCGACCTCAACGCCGATGGGGCGGTGAATACCAGTGACTACATCGTGGTCCGCGGCCGGATGGGCCGATCGGTGCAGTAACACATCCTCGCCGGTGCCGCGTGCGAATCAGAAGCGGTTCACCAGCAGCAGGTAGAACATTCGCGAGTCGTAGACGTTGGAGCACGTCTGGGCCCATTTGACTTCCACGCCGAAGTGGTGGCAAAGGTCCCAGCCGAGCCCGAGGTCGTAGCCGATGCCGCCCTCGTCCTCGTTGTCGATGGACATGCTCAGGCCGGCTTCATAGTAAAACTGTCGCTGCTCGAAGTACTGGTCGGTATTGAGATAGTGCCGCCAACCGATCCGGAAAATGTGGACGGTGTACATCGACGGTGCCCAGTACGTGGGGACGTCGTGGTCGTACGACCAGTGGATTCCGTGATATTCGAGCTGGAGGATCTTGGGGAAGAGGGAAAGCCGGTAGTTCACGCCCCACAACAACTCGTCGAAGTTATTGCGGTGGTTGATCAGGCATTCCCGCGGGGTCCGCCACCACTCGCCCTTGTCGAGCCAGGAATGGCCATACTGAACGTACCAGTCGAGCCAGGGATCGACGTTGCCGAAGAGGCGGACGTAGAGTTTGTTCTCATCGATGCCCTGTTCGATCGTGGTCCAGTTTTCCCGGTAAGGCTGGCGGATGCCACCGACCGAGACCGCCACCCAGTCGAGGGCCTTGTAGGTGAGTTCGAAGTCGCCGATGAAGCGGTCCTGCTCGTCGGTGCCGTCAAGTTCGGCGTGGCCCGCGGTGACATGGCCGTAGGTCTGCAAGTCGAAGCGGTGGTCCAGCCGGAGGGCCTGTTGATATTCGTCCCACGTGCTGTCGCGGAACTTGTCGAAGTGGTGCCACATCTGGGTTTCGATCAGCGAGAGGTCGGTTCGCTTCGCGATTTCCTGCTTGAGCGTTTCGGTCAGGCGGCAGGTTTCGATGTCGACCAGGTCGCCCCGGCCGCGTTCCTTGAACCACTGGTATTCCACGCGCAACTCGGGTTCGTGATAGATCGAGTTCTTGTAGAGGGCATCGGGGGCGCGGCGGTGGCGGGCGTCGATTGTGTCGAGGATCGTGGTGTACTGTCCGGCGGCCTCTTCCCAGTGCCGATTGTTGGCGTAGACCTGGCCGAGGTCGAAGCGGGCCTCCATGTTGGAAGGCTCGTAGGCGATGGCCTCCTGGTAGCCCTTTTCGGCTTTCTTGTCGTATCCCCACCAGTAGTCGTGTTTGGCCTGGCGTTCGGTGGTCAGGATCTTCTTCCAGACCTGGCCGGCGGAGTCTTCACCGCAGGCCTCGATGGCTTCATCGTACGTGTCGAGGCTCTTGAGGATCCGCTTGTCCCAGCCGAGGGCCCGGGCATACTCGCGCCGGATGACCATGTCAGACGGATCCTGTTCGATCAGTTCCTTGTAGTAGTCGTAGCACTTGTCGAAGGCCCGGTACCAGCTGTAGTTCCGCGCGAGGCCCCGGCGCGCCTTCGTGTTCTCGGGCATCTTTTCGAGGATGGCCAGATAAGTTTCATCGGCATCCTTGTATCGAGCGGTGGTGGCGAGCCCTTCGGCGCGGAAAAGCATCATGGCGATGTCGTTGGGCTCGATCTGGAGGTAAGCGTCGCAGACCTCGACGAGCGGCTCGCCGGCGTAGAGGGTCAGGAGCAGGTAGGCCAGGTTGTAGACCGGCGATCGTTGCAAGGAGCCGTCGCGGATGGCCGGGAGATACTGTTGCACGTCGGGCTTGACGGCTTTCGGGCCGTCTTCGACGTACTGGTCCAGAACCTGTCTGCACACCCCGATGGCGGGGTTCCTGCCGTTGTTTCCGATCAGGTTCGCCAGCCCGCGAGCGAGCTTGGTACTCTCATCCGTCGCCGGGTGGCCCACGAGTTCTCCCAGAGTCAGGAACATCCACTCACGGACGGACTCCGAGGTATCCAGGCGCTCGGCCAGGCGGCAGTCCGCCAGGGCCTTGAGGAATCGATCCACGTCGGGCTTGTAGACCTCGGGATCGAATATCGACAGCGCGATCAGGCCGAGATAAGCGCGCGGGTCGGACGCGTCGTCCGCCATCAATGCCAGGAGGTTCTCCCTTGCCTCCGTCAGGTATCGGGCCTTGAGCTGGATCCGCGCCAGGGCGACGCGAGCCTCCCGTCCGACCGGCGGGGGCTCGTCCAGGAGGTTCCGGTAGATCTCCGTCGCTTCCGGATAACGATCGGCCGTGAAATAGGCGTGCGCGAGCTGCATCCTGACGATCACGCTGTCGGGGTGCTGCTCGGACAGTTGCCGCAGTTCTCGGATGGCCGGCCCGAACGCGCCCGCGGTGGTCAACAGGCCGGTCTTGGATACCCAGAGTTCGAGGTCGGCCGGGCGGTCCCGCAAGGCGGCGTCCATCGCCTGGAGGGCGGTCATGGTGTTGCCCGACGCGGCGGCGATTTCATTCCACAGCGCGGTGACCTCGGCGGTCGGACGCCGGGCCACGAGCGGCTTGAGCGTCTCGGAAGCCTGATGGATCTGCTTGGTCCAGTAGTAGGCGCGGGCCAGGCCGAAGCGCGCCTCGTAGTTGTCGGGGTCCTCCTTCAGGACGCGCTGGAACTCGACAATGGCCTCGTCATAACGATGCGCATAGAGCAGGGTGGTGCCGAGCTTGGCCCGCGTGTCGAGCTTGATGGCGGCGGGCGCGGAGGTTGTTTGCGCCGGGCACGGTTGCTGCGTCAGCAGTGCGGCCGCCAAGAGGGCGGGCGCTACGCCCCGAAGGAGTTCTCGATGTATCATTTTTTTTACTCGCCCAATGCCTTTCGGAATTCCTCGGCTGCTTCGTCAAAACGCCCGGCCCAGCTGAGCACCTCGGCGAGGCGGCTGCGGGCCTCGACGTCGTTCGGGTTCTTCTCGAGCACCTTGCGGTAGATGGCGATGGCCTTGTCGTACTGCCTGTTCCAGCTCAGGATCTCCGCCTGACGAAGAATAAGGCTCGTATCGTCGGGATGCTCCCTGGCGGTGTCGTCGAGCAGCTTCATCGCCTCGTCGAGCTTCTTGTCGGAGACGAGAATATCGACCTTGAGCATGACGGTCTGGGTGGAGCGGGCGGTTTTCTCGGAAAGCTTGCCCAGGGTCTCGATGGCTTTGTCGGCCTTACGGGAAAGAAAGTATGCCCGGGCCAGGTCCAGTATGACGGCCTCGTCCGTGGGGGATTCCTTGAGCGCAGCCTCCAGCTTGGGAATGGCTTCCTCGCTTCGGCCGCTCCACGCGAGGATCTGCCCTTCGATCTTGGCGACGTCGTTGGCAAGCCGCTGGCTCTGGCGCAGCGGGGCCAGTTCCTTGAGGGCATCCTCGTATTTGCCGTCGTAGCCGAGGCATTCGACGTAGGCCAGTCGATACTCGTCCGTCAGCGCGGACTTGGCCTTGAGCTCTTCGTAGAGTTTGAGGGCGTCCTTGAACTTGGACTGCCCGACGAGGATGCGGGCCCGCCCGCCGACCGCCGCCGTGTATTGAGGCGAGTCGCTCTTGACTTTCTCGAATTCGGCGACGGCTTCGGACAGCTTCCCTTGCCGCTCCAGGGCTAACCCGAGCCCGATGCGGGCCTCGCTATGCGAGTCGTCCACCTCGAGGACCTTGCGGAACTGCTCGGCCGCGGCGGGGAAGTCCGCCTTCCACAGCAGCACATTGGCGAACTGGCAACGGCGAGCGAGCATCTCGCGCTGGCCCGGTTCTGCCGGTTCCTGCGCGAACGCGCCGGCAGACCAGCCCCCCGCAAGGATGGCGCAAGCGATCAGGAATGACGGTCGTCGGAAATTCGTGGCTGATTTCATGTTAGTTCTCCGGTTGAGTTGTCGGCTGGTCACCCAGCGCGAGGCGGTATTGTTCCGCGGATTCCTCGAACTTGCCCGCATAGCCGAGCAGTTCGGCCATGACGAACCGCAGTTGGCGATCGTCCTTGCGGGCGAGCATTTCATTGAGCACTTGCAGGGCGGCAGCGGTCTCTCCCCGGGCGACGAGCACACGGGCAAGATTGACCCTGGCTTTCGTTACCCGGGCATCCTCAGGAGGCAGGAGTTCAAGGGCCTTGCGCCAGGCCTTGTCGGCCTCGACGAAACGCCCGGCCCATTGGAGGGCCTCGGCCGATTCGATCCACCAGTTGACGTTCCCCGGGTTCAACTCGGTCGCCTGGGCGAGCGCCTCGGCGGCTTCAGCATCCTTTCCCTGGTTTTTGCGGCTTATGCCAAGCCAGTACCAGGCGTCGGCATGTTCGGGCGAAAGCTTCGCGGCCTGTTCGTAGGCGGCCTCGGCCAATGCGTATTTGCCCTGATCGTAAAGGTGCCGCCCCTGGGCGATCTGAATGTCCGCGCCGCGGAGCCTGAAATAGAAGAGATAGATGCCGGCGCCGAGAATAACGAAGGCCAGCGCCACCAGCCAAAGTTGCCTTCTTGCCGCGGGCATGATCAGCCTCCTTGAAAAATCGAACGGCAACGGACACCGACCGGACAGGCTCAGCCGATGTCGCCCATCCTTGCACCGGCTGCCGATGGCGGACCGCCGTTTGCGCGGCCCGCATTTCGTGAAAACCTTGCGGAAGAAGATGCACGCAAAACGCGCGGATCCTGAACCGCTGTATTCCAACCTTCCCATCGCCGAGCGGGGAGACTTGGCGATTCAAGCTCGCTCTC
>JAPKGY010000113.1 GCA_026647385.1 Phycisphaerae bacterium
CAGACTGACAAATGTGTTACCCGGGCAGTGTGGCTCTGGTTAAATGAATAAAATATTTTTTGCATATCTTATTAAGAATATGAACAAATTAAAAACTTTATTATGTTTAGAACATGATCGACTTCGCGCGTGCCAAGCGGATCGCAAACCTGCGTTTCGAGCTCATGGACATCAACGATCTCGACTTCACGGAGGAATTCGACGTCGTTTATTCCAACGCCACCCTGAATTGGGTCCTCGACCACAAACGCCTGCTGGCCAATGTCCGGCGAGCCCTACGCCCGGGGGGTATGCTCCGATTCAACTTTGCGGGGGATGGCAATTGCAGTCGGTTCATCAAGGTCATCCGAGAAGCCATGGCGCTCGATCCATTCGCACGATACTTTGCCGGTTTCCAATGGCCGTGGTACATGCCGCCGATCGACGAGTACGAGGATCTCGTCCGACAGAGCGGGCTTTGCGACGTGCGGGTGTGGGGCGAGAACGCGGATCGCTTCTTTCCGGATGCCGAAACGATGATCCGCTGGATCGATCAGCCGAGCCTTGTCCCGTTTCTCGTCTGCGTTCCCGAGCCGGAAAAAGGGGTGTTCCGGGAATTCGTCGTGAAAAGGATGCTCGAGGAAACAAAGCAGGACGACGGGACGTATTTCGAGACTTTTCGTCGGGTCAACGCCCGTGCCCGAAAATGACGATAGCCGAGCCTCCGGGCTCCGTCCGCCGGACATCGCTGGATTCCGCGGGGTCCAAGAAAGAGTCCCGGACGAATAATAAGACCAGCGCCCTGGCGATTCGGAAGGAGATCGAGCTACCAGGCAAACTCAATTGCCATCGCCTGTTTGGCACGCAGGACAAGGGGTGCTTCCAGGCGAAGACGAATGAGGCCGTCCTGCTGTTCGACGGTAAACGGCGCGTCGTGCTCGCCGCCGCGAAGACTGATTCCAGGGTTTTCGACACTCGGCGGCAACAAGAACACCAGTTCACGAATCTTCAACAAGCCGGACCGCACCTCGATGCGGTCGGTCTGTGTTTTCGCGGTGCGTTGTTGCGAGAAGAGCCCGTACCCCTCGGCCGCCGAGAAGAAGGACCGGTGATTCTCCGGGCGATACCGGGGTATAAAGCCGATGACGCCGGCGGGGCCGTCGTAGACGAACCCCTGGCAGGCGAGCAGCAGGGACCAGGAGCTCATGGCCCGGGCGTAGAACTTGCCGCACTCATCGTCGCCGAAGGGGTTGCCGCTGTAGCCCCACGACGCGTTTTTCCCGGGGGTGAGATCCGTTCGCAGGCGTCCGTCGTAGCGGTCGGCCACCGCGCGCACGACGGCGAAGCCCTCTTTCAGCATTCCCTCGTAGATCATTTCAGCGGCCGCGGCGTATTCGAAGCCGGTCATGACCTCGTCGGCGTACAGCATGTGATTGATCGGGCGGATGCCGTCGGGCCACGTGATCATCTGCATTCCCGCGTCGCGATCCGAGACGAACTTGCGCGGGACCTGCTTGATGCCGACGAACGACGGTCGGAAGTTGTTGGCGAACAGCGAGCCCAGGGCGGTCCGGATGTGCGGCCGTGGGTAGAGATGCCCGATATCGAGTTGATGGGCCCACCATTGGCCGAGCAATTGGTCGATGTGACAGCCGTTGTGGTAGTCGCGATAGGGCTGGGTATCCGGGATCTGAATGTAGTATTGCCCCGTGAACAGGGTGCGATCCTGATTCTTCCGGCCAGCCTCGCGGATCGTGCGATAGCGTTCCGCCGGCTCATCGTCGTCCTCGATGAGGGCCATTCTTTCGGCGGCGCCGAGGGCAGCCAGATAAAGCGAACCGAGCCAGGAGGTGCTGCCGCCGAGGTTGTCGTCGAGCGTGTTCCACTGCGAGCCGGCCAACACTCCGTCCTCATCCTTGTCCCAACGGCTGATGGCATAGTCCATCGCCAGTCTGATCGCCGGCCATTGGGATGAGAGCCACGCCCGGTCGGCGCTGACCAGGTGCTCGCGATAGGCGCCGAGGATCGCCCCGCATTGGCCATCGAAGGCGACCGGGGCTGCGGGCTGGCGGTGCGGGATGGCGCCGTCGGGCGTCTGGAACTTGAATTCCTGTTCGCGCAGGCGACGGGCGATCTGTGGAAAGAGTCGGGCGTGGGCCTGGGCATAGTGCCAGACGTGATCGCAATTGCCCGCACAACAACCTTCGGACGGGCTGCACCCTTCCCATCCGCCGAAGTAGCCGGTGCGGGTCCAGAAGCAGGTCGGGCTGCGCAGCACGACGACCTGCGAGCTGATGCGGTCAAGCAACCAGCGCGGCAGAGCAGAGGCGTACAGGGCATCGTGGAAACGGTGTGTGTCGGCGCAGAGACCGGGCAGGTCGGCCAGGACCTCGTGAGCGACGTCGAGCGAATCCGTCCACCCGTTGGCGTACATATTGCCGCGTCCGCCCCACTGACGGAAGCCATGGGCGGCGTTGGGGAAGTACCAGGTCAGGATGAAACCGGTCGTTCGGCGTTCGCCGGGCCCGAGTCTGAAATGCGAGGCGATCGCCGCGTCGACAGTGGTACCCGCGGCCGAGGGGCCCGCGTCGGCGGTCGTGGCGAGTACTCCATCCTCCGACCAGTCCTCGAACAAAGCGTCGAGACTCTCCCAGGAGGCGCGGGCGGAGGCGGCTTCGTCGTTGACCGCCAGGGTCATATCGCCGAAGCCAAAGGAGTCCGCCGGCTTGTTCGACGTCATTCGGATCAGTGAGCTACCCTTGCGGCGGCTGAGACGATTGATGTTCCCGCCGTAAGCGGGATTGGATCGGTTCCTGATTTCATCCTGGCCGGTGTACCCGACCGCGTTCTGCTGGGTTGCGAGAAAAGAGACTTCGACGGCTTTGTTGCTCGTGTTGTGGGCGGTCAGATTGAAGATGGCGCAGGGGATTCCGGATCGCCTCGGGTCGAACGGGACGAGCGGATTGAACGCCTCCAAGCCGACTTCCACCGGCAGATCCGGATCCTCGAAGGTGAACCACCCGAAGGGATACTCGCCGCGGAAGGAGAGTGACTTAACCGCGGGGAACGGGCCGACGGGCACGGTTTGCAGCGCCCGAACACACGCGGGGCCGTTGGAGCCGCGACACCGCACGGCGAAGAAACTGTTGGGGACGGTGGCCTGGCCATGGTTGTTGAAGATCTGCCAGACGGGCCGGGCGGCCGTGCCGTCGATCTGGATCGAGCCGGTACCGATACCGCCGAGCGGCAGTCGGATGGCGCCGAGATGGTCGCCCTTATAGACACGCTGATCGCCGAGATCGAAAAGCCGATCGTCCGCCAACCGAGTGGCGAGGTGCCTTTTCTCCTCTCGTCGACGGTTTTCCTCCGCCTGGCGGACGGTCTCATCTCGGCGAGCGATCTCGGCGCTAACCTGGTCGGCTGGGACGCGTGGCCTGACGCTCATGGCGTCCACATGACGGGCGATGTCCGCCGCGGACAACACACGGGAATAGATGGCGACCTCGTCGATCGCGCCCTGGAACAATTCCGCGCCCTCCGGAGAGGAGGACCCGATCTGCAAGGGCAGCCCGGCTGCGTGGAGGTTAAAGGTGCCCCTCTCGCCGACGGGGTAGCAGAGGTTTCCATCGAGGTACAGGTCGAGTTGGCGGGCGGAGCAAGTCACGACCAGGTGGTGCCACCGCCCTTTCTGGAGCCGGTTGAGGACGGGCTCGAAGGTGATGACCTGCCCACCGTTCCACACAGCCAGCACGGAGTAATCCTGAAAGAGGTGGATGCTGAATCGGACCGCGGGATCCTTTCGCTTTGCGATGAGGCAGGGGTTGTAGCCGAGGCCCGGCGCGAAGTCGGGCCTGAACCACATCTCGATCGTTGTTTCCGGCAGCTCAACAGACGGAGACGGGCCGACTGCGACGAACCGCGAGTCGGCCAGCGACAGAGCCTGTCCGCCGCCCGGCCCGGTCTCGAAGACGGCGGCCCCTCCAGCTGAAGCCGCTGGCAGAGCATTGAGTTGATCCAGCAGATCGCCTTCGAACCGCCACCACGCGATCCGGCTGGGCTCAGCCGAAATCAATGATGCGTAGGCCTTGATGCCGCCTGCTTCGCCCGGGCTGACGGCGGTCAGTGTACCGAGACAGAGCACGATCTTTGGAAAGATGAATCGCATGGGTCGATCTCCCGAAAGCCAGGCCGCTCCCGAACGGATCGGCCGACCCGGTAAAGCAGCGATCACCGGCGGCCGCGATTGTAAGCGTCCCTGGAAGGACCCCAAAGCCCCGCGCGAGCGGGGGGCGGCCCGATGGTCCTGAAAACAGGCATCGGCGGCGGCAGTTCGCAAGGAATTTTTTTATTGACACTTCAGCGGAGCCGGATATACTATCGCCTGGGGATTGCAACTGTTTATGACTCTACGCACTCAGGTCGACGGGCTTGGGGGTTGCGCGGTTCGAACCCCCCTGTATGCTCGGCAACGCGGAGTATGTAACGACTGAAGAACGGTTTCGGGGGGGTGCTGCGGCGCGGGCCGTCGCGAAGCCGACGGAGCGGTGCGCCCGGCTGGAGGGCCGATTCCGGATGTGCCTGGCACCAGGGTTCTGTCGCATCAACAGGCGGGGTGCCGATCCGATACGCGAGGGCACGCCGGGAACGCAAACGTTGTCCCGATTGAACGTCGCAACTCGGCGCTATCGAAAGCCGGGCGAATCACGGGCGACGCCCGGCCACATTCGCCCGCAGTCGGCTTTGTGGCTTGTGATCTGGGGACTGATGGCGCCGGGGCTGACCGACTCTCTTTCGGCGGCGGAGCCGCCGTCTGTCATCGGAGGCGTTTTTACGCGGAACAGCCCCGCCTACCTCGGGACACCGGCCGGCCTGCTCTCGTACGCGGCCAACGAGCCTCGGTCGCAAACCGTACCGGCCTGCAGCGCCTCCGACGGAGCAATCTTGGGAGGGGAAGCGGATGGCGCGGATTTATACCCCCTGAGCCGCAACGGTCGCCATGTTTTCGGCTACTCCAGTCAGCAAAGAAGGCTTTATCGATCGGCGGACGGCGTCTCCTGGTCAGGCTGCGGCCCGATGAACGACGCGGATGCTCCGTTCGCCCTGATCGTCATACCCGAGGGCCCACACAAGGACCGCATCATCCGGTTCCGGAGAGTCTCAGGAGTCACAAGCCCCTACTGGTCGGATGACGACGGCGATACGTGGACGATCGGAAAGAGTTCCGCGGAACCCTCCCAGCCGTTCGCCTGCGACGGCAATATCACGGGAGGATGGTTTCGAAACTGGGGCCACCAGTACAAGTCCGGCGGCATCGTGATGGCGGCAACATATGGCAGCCAGGTTTACCGGTCGCGCGACGACGGCGAAACCTGGGAGAGGGTTTTCGATCGGCCGAACCTGCTCACCGGTCCGGTGCAGGCCGCCTCGTCGAACACCATCAGCCTGGACTTGGCCGCCGCCGGCGTCAACGGTTCATATGTGGATCGTAACATCTGGATCACCGCCGGCACCGGAGCGGGCCAGTACTCCCGGGTCATGGCCTACGACGGGAGCACGCGGACGGCCACGGTTTCTCCCGCCTGGCCCATCGTCCCCGAGGGCCCCGGAGGCGGCAACCCCTCCAGTTACGCGATTGGAGCCTTCCATCACATTCACGCACTGGGGTACCACCCCGGGGTGGGGCCCCAAGGGCGATGGCTATTCAACACCGGCGACAAGCTGGTCAATCAGCACTGCTACGTGAGCGATAACGACGGAGACACCTGGTACGATTACCTCCCGGACAAGACCGCACCCGACGGGCAAACGGTCGGGTATCTGTATGACGGGCATCCGACGCGGTTGCTGTTGGCCAGCGATGGGAACCAGGAGGTGGGTTGGATCGATCTGGTCACCTGGGAGGTCGGGCGCTATCCCGTTGACTGGCCGGCAACGACCTATTGCTGGCAGGTCTTCAAGCACGACGGGTTGTATTACGCGATTGTCGGGCCTTCCGGCATCGGCAGATCCGGCATCAGCATCAGCCGGGACTTGGAGAACTGGGTGGTTTATCATCGGTCGGCGGGCGCGAGCGCGGGCACCTTCAATCATTTCTGCGGATATGCGGGCGGCAAACTGCATTTCATGTTTCACGATGGAACGAATTACAGGCATTTCGCGGTGAGTCCCGCCCAGGTCGTGGAGCAGGCGGGATTGGCCTTGTGCGCCCCGAACCGGAACCTGCTGGACCCCGCGGTATCCCAGGGAGAATCGACGGCCGGGATCACGTTCTCCAACTCCAACGCGCCATCTCCGCTCGATTTCGAGACCCGGCACTTCGGAACGGCGAGCCTGCACCTTCGCGGAAGCAACGGGGCCTCTCCCCGAATGTGGCTGACGTTCGCGAACACGAGCGACCGGACCAGAACCTATCAGGCGCGCTTCTGGGCCAAGTCTCAGGGCCTGTATCTCTGGACGCTCTGGTCGGGGCTGAGCACTTATGGCCTTGGAACAGGCCCCGAGGCATGGCGAGAGCAGATCAGCACGGCAGTGACCCTGTCTCCGGGATCCTCGCGGACCCTGGACATCGGCGTGAGTCCGTCGCTGGCCGGCGGCGCCTCCGAGGCATGGGTGGATTCGCTCCAGATTCAGGAGATCCCGCTGACCGACTGGCATCCGGGCGGCGTCGAGCGCGATCCCGAGGTGCTTGACCATACCGTCATGTTCACCGCGGACTGGACGCACGTCTTCTCCGTCCAGATGAGGGACTATAGCGACGACCTGACCAGGGACCGTCACTATCTCATGTCGTATGTGATCGATGAAAACCATTTCGCGGAGGTCTATTGGGACGGCCAGGACTCGTGTTTCAAGCTCCAGGTGACGGAGGACGGCGTCGCCGGCGCGCCGGTCGCCACACAACCCTGCTGGTTCTTCCCGAAAGCCCACATCAAGGTGGCGGTGCGCAGGTCCGACGGCGGGCTCCGCCTGTCGGTCGCCAACGGCGGCCCCTACGAGCACGTCGGGAGCTACGCGCCGGACTCCCCGAATCAACCCCTGGTCGGCCTGGGGGTCATTCGCACCGGCAAGAGCGACGGCTCGGCCATCGCACCGTGCATCCTTATCGACAGTGTCTACACGGATTCGGTGGCGTCCGATTCCGAGTTGAATGCCCGAGCCCTTCTCGCGACTGAACCGGATCCGGTGACGCCACCGGAGATCACCGATCAGCCGGATTCACAGACTACCTGCCCGAGCGGTACCGTGATGTTCAGCGTGTCGGCGACGGGCCAGGGAAAGCTGACTTACCGATGGCAAAAAGACAAGCGCAATCTGGGTGAAAACGGCCACTACTCGGGCGTCGAAACAGCAACGATGACGATCAGCGGCGCGGATGTGAACGATATGGGGGCTTACCGCTGCGTGATCAGCAATGGCAAGGGCGCCACGGCTTCGGTCGTTGCCTCCCTCGTGCTGAAGGCGACCGCCGCCATCACCCGGCAACCCGGCAACTCGTACGACGCGGTCCCCGGGGGCACGGCGACGTTTTCCCTGACGGCCGCGGGGACCGGGCCCCTCGCTTATCGGTGGCAGAAGGGCGGCGTCGATCTGACCGATGACGACCACGTCCGCGGTGCCGCCACGGACACGCTTCAAATCGTCGGCGTCGGCGCGAACGATGCCGACGTTTACCGGTGCGTGGTCACGGACGAGTGCGGTCCGGTCACCTCGAATGAGGCGATCCTGAGCCTCGATCCAGCCCCCTCGATCATTCCCACCGATCTGGACCGTGATGGGGACGTCGACGGAAACGACTTTTTGGTTTTCGAGCAGTGTCACACCGGACCCAACGTGGGTCCGCCCAGGGAGTCCTGCGCGGGCGCCGACTTCGACCACGACAACGACGTCGACCAGTCTGATTTCGGCATTCTCCAGCAATGCTTCGGGGCGCCGGGCGCTCCGTCGACGGCGAACTGCGTCGAGTGAGCCGCGAAGCGCGAGTCCCACTCAAGCCGCCTGGAAC
>JAPKGY010000114.1 GCA_026647385.1 Phycisphaerae bacterium
CTACCGCAAGCGCAATCCGCAGAATTTTTTCACCGCCTGCGAGCATCTCATTTCCAAGCACGGGGGTCTTGCCCTCCGTCGCCGCCAGCGCCGCCAGGTCGGCGATGTAGGCTGCGCTGGTCACCGCGTCCTTGTCGCGCACGTAGGTCGCCGGCATGTAGCCGTAGCTTTCCTCGGCGCCGAAGAGGTACGTCTTCGTCGGTTGGCCTGTCCGGGCGAGGGTCTCAAACTCCGATACCCGGGCCCCGATCCACTTGAAGCCGGTCAGCACCTCGATGACCTGGGCTCCGTAGGCCCGGGCGATATCCTTCATCATGTCGCCGGAGACGATCGTCGTGATCAATACCGCGTTGCCGGGAAACCGGCCTCGTCGGGTCAGCGTCTCGCAGATATGGTACGTCAACAGAGCGGCGATCTGGTTGCCGGTCATGAGCACGAACTCGCCGTCAGGCCGGCGCACCGCGATACCCATCCGGTCCGCGTCCGGGTCGGTCGCGATGACCAGATCCGCCCCCTCGCGCCGGGCCAGTTCGATACCCAGCGTCAGGGCGGCGCCTTCCTCCGGGTTCGGATACTTCACCGTCGGGAACCGCCCGTCCGCCGTCGCCTGCTCGGGTACGACGAGCACCTTCTCGAAACCGCGGCGCTTCAACGCCTCGGGGATCAGCGTCGCACCCGTCCCATGCAACGGCGTATAGACGATCTTGAGCCGCTTGCCCTGCTCCCGGGAGACGTCCGGCGACAAACAGGATGCGTCGACCTCGCTCAGAAACGCCTCGTCGACGTCCCGGCCTATCGTTTTGATCAGACTCCTCGCGCGAGCGTCGGCCGAGTCCATCACCTTCACGTTGCCGAACCCGCCGACCGCGCGCACCTCGGCGATGATGGCTTCATCGTGCGGCGGAATCACCTGCACGCCGTCGCTCCAATAAACCTTGAAGCCGTTGTATTCCTTGGGATTGTGACTGGCGGTCACGACCGCGCCGGCGGTACACCTCAGGTGCCGCACGGCGAACGACAGCTCCGGCGTCGGCCGAAGCGCTTCGAACACGTACGCGGTAATGCCGTTGCCCGCCAGGACCTGGGCCGTGCGCTCGGCGAACACGTCGCTCAGGATCCGGCTGTCGCAGGCGATGGCGACGCCGGCCTTCTTCGCCTCCTCGCCCTGCTTGGCGACGTAGTTCGCCAGACCCTGGGCGGCCGCCCCGAGCGTGTACACGTTCATTCGGTTCAACCCGGCGCCGATCACGCCGCGCATCCCCCCCGTGCCAAACTCTAAACCCTGGTAGAACCGATCCGTCAGTTCTTTCTCGTTGCCCGAAGACAACAGATCGCGGATCTCCTTCTTGTCCGCCTCCGCGATCGCCGGATCGTTCAGCCATCCGTCCACCGCCGCCTTGATCGCCGCATCCATACGTCCTTCCTCGCGTTCAGGACCCCTCTTCCCCCAAGCTCGCGGTCCCCTTGCTCGAATTCTAACGCCCGTCCCCGAAGGCGGGAAGCTTCGCGGAGTGGAACAAGACCGGCGCGTCAAGAACCGCGAAAGACGCGAAAAAGAACCCAGGCCGGCACCGTCTACCGCGTACTTTGCGTGTTTCACGGTGCGAATCCTTCCCTGGCTGCATCAGGCTCCTGCCCCTCAGCCCTCGTGATCCGTCGGCGTGCCGTAACTCTAAAGAGCCGGATCAGCCCGTGTGAGCAGATAAGATGGAGATACCGGAGGCCCGAGCAAGCCGTCATTCCCATCGGCGTGCGTCGCGGTGGTGATCAGGTCTCTTGAATGCCCAGTTCCTTGCGGAAGAATCCAATCGTCTCGCGCACACCGTCTTCCAGCGCAACCTTGGGTTCGTAGCCCAGCAGCTTGCGGGCTCGGGTCAGGTCGGGGCGTCGCCGGGCGGGATCGTCCGGCGGCAATGGCTTGTGCTCGATCTTCAGCCGCCGGCCGAGCAGCTTCTCGATCGTCCGGACCAGCTCCAGCATGGAGACCTCGCGATCGTTGCCGAGGTTCACCGGTTCGACCGTATCGCTCCGCATGAGCCGGATCAGGCCGTCCACCAGGTCGCTCACGTAACAGAAGCTCCGGGTCTGCTCACCCTCACCGTACACGGTCACGGGCTCGTTGCGCAGGCCCTGGCAAATGAAGTTACTCATGACCCGGCCGTCGTTCACCGCCATGTTCGGCCCGTACGTGTTGAAGATTCTCGCGATCCGGATCGCCAGCTTGTGCTGACGGTGATAGTCCATCATCAAGGCCTCAGCCACCCGCTTGCCCTCGTCGTAACAACTGCGCACGCCGATCGGGTTCACATGCCCCCAATAGGTCTCCGGTTGAGGATGAACCTGAGGGTCGCCGTAGACCTCCGACGTGCTGGCCTGCAGGATCCGGGCCTTGACCCGCTTCGCCAGGCCGAGCATGTGATACATCCCCAGCACGTTGGTCTTGATCGTCTTGACCGGGTTGTACTGATAGTGAACCGGGCTGGCAGGACAGGCCAGGTGATAGATCTGGTCGACCTCCAGCGTGATCGGCTCGGTCACGTCGTGACGCACGAACTCGAACCGCCCGCTCAACACGAGGTCCTGGTACCGCCGGCCGAAGTTCTCCATCCGCCCGGTAAAGAAATTGTCGAGGCAGATGACGTGGTGCCCTTCGTCAAACAACCGCAGGCACAGATGCGACCCGATGAAACCCGCCCCGCCGGTTACCAGCACGGTTTGTTTGCCCATGGTGGAACTCCGTCCATGCCCGCGCGCGTTCGCCCCCGCGCGAACCCTTCCTCGAATCCCCGGCCCTCGGTGCGGGCCGAATTCACAAAGCTGTTATCGGCCCGACGGCGGGCCCGGCTTCTGTAAGAGGGGGTGCGAGAAGCCCGACAGCCCGGGACCGGCCCCCTCGCTCCGGGCTTCCCCCACACCCGCCACGCTGTGCGAACCGCCCTTATCGGACGCATGCCAAAACCTGCCGCCCGCCGTCGCTCGGCACCGGGCAGCGTATCGTATAGTTGGCGTGAGGTCGAGCAGGAACGCGTCACGGCACATCCGGTGTCGGCGCCCCGCCTGCCTCCATTGCATCGGACGGGGGGATCGTGCGGCTTCTCAAGACCGTTTTCCATATCCATACCGACTACTCCGACGATAGCGACAACTCCGTCGAGCACCTGCTCGAAGCCGCCGAGCGCGGAGGCGTGGACGTGCTGGCCGTCACCGACCACGACACCATCCAAGGCGCGCTCGCGCTGGCTTCGCTGGCCCCGCCTGGTCTTAAGGTCATCGTCGGTCAGGAAGTGTCCACCGCTGAAGGCCACCTCATCGGCCTGTTTCTCCGCGAGCCGATCCCGCCGGGCAGGTCCGCCCGGACCACCGCCCTCGACGTCCGCCGCCAGGGCGGGCTCGTCGTCGTGCCTCATCCGTTCAACACGATCTTCGGGTGCAGCCTGCGCGGAGCGGTTTACGACCTCGTCGATCTGATCGACATCGTGGAGACCTCCAACGCCCAGAACGTTTTCTCCTACCCCAACCGGCGAGCAGCCGTGTTCGCCGCCGCCCACGCCCTGCCCGCGCTCGTCGGCTCGGACACGCACCACCGCGACAGCCTCTGCTCATGCTACCAGTTGCTGCCGCGGTTCGATGGGCCGGCCTCTTTTCTCGACTCCGTGCGCCGCGCGCTGCTCGTGCCCGGCCGCCACCCCTTACGCTACTTCCTCCGCGCCGCCGAGGTCGTCCTCCGTCCGCGTCTCGGCCTGCCCCTGCCTCAAAGCCTCGGCCGAAACTGCACGGTTTCCCGCCGGCCGGCTTCGCCCGAGCCCGCGGCTTGACCGGGGCACACACCGCAGGAAACACCCTCGCGGGGTAAGCCGGGCCCTGGTCTCGTGTTGTTCCGCCGCGATTGCGCGTTTAGCATGACGCGGGGTGCCACGCCCGCCGGGTACCGCTGGTTCGTGACCGCGGCAGCGCACCCATTTCTGAGCCCGGAGCAGCCTGGTCGCCTCGCCACGGCGAGCAGGCGCGGCGACGAAGCGACGGGTCAGGCCCGCAACCGCGGGCCGCATCCGCAGGCCGCCCTCTGGATCATGCGGTCGTCTGACAACCTGGCCCCGCCCTGCCGCGTGCGGCTCTGACAGCCGCTCGAAACCGTCAGGTTCCCGGCGGCCGCAGCGGCGTTGTGCGGGGCGCGTTGTCGGAGTCACGTGGAACCGACGGGCTCAGGTCGATCCATCGCCACAAGGTCACGGCACGATGATCCAACGACTCTCGGAGTGAATTCAATGAGGATGCTCAAACAAGGATCGCGGTTGGAGGTGGGGCTTGCGAGTCTTTCATTGGCCCTGTTCCTGGCCGGCGAAAACCGCACCGCGTACGCGACCGAGACCGCCGCCGTCGCCGGCCAGCCATTGGATGCCGCACCCTGCGGATTCGTCGAGGCAGACCCCCAATCCTACGGCATCCGATGGGGTGAGCCGAGAAAGATCCGCCGCGTCGTCGTCGAGTTCGCCGAGGACGCCCAACTTCCCGAACCGGACAAGGTCCGTCTTCAGTACTGGCGTGGATCGTGGGACGGCAAACCGGATCCGATCCTGGCCGAGCACGGTGCCGGCCGAGTCGGCTGGGCGCAGATGGATGACTGGACCAATGGCCGATGGAGGGAGGCGGACACCTGGGTCCACGCCGACGGCAAACGATGGACTTTCACGTTCGCGCCCACCGGCGCCGGGGAATTCGAGAACCTCCGCCACCTGGGCGTGGCCTATCGAAAAACGCTGAAGATACGCATTGTCACCGACGAAACCCTGCCCAGGCCCGTCCGCTTCCAGACCTTCACCGACGCCGTGTATCACCCCCTCACCGTTCGCATCCTCTGGGGCCCGCCGGCCGAGCCGCGAATCAAAATCGCCGGCGACGACGGTGGCTCGATCGAAGTCTACAACGGCGCCGTCACCGCACTCCGCCCGATCCGCGGCGGCCAGGCGAGCGCAACCGAAAATCATCTCTGGACGCTGCCCGCCGCTGCGGAAGGCGGCGTCGAAGCCGATCTGATGATGGCCGTCGATCCGATCAGCCCCCGCTACGACCGGACGATCGTGACGGTTCGATCGAAATACCGCCCCTTCTCATTCGCGCCCGACGAGATCGCCGGCGGCGAACGCATCCTGGTCGACGACCTCGGCACGCTGGTGGTTCGCGGCGACGACCCGATCACGCTCGCGGGCCTGCGCGAGGCCCGCAAGGAATTCCCCGGCAGGACGGTCTACGATCGCGTCTTCGACGAGCCCGAGCAGACGTTGGCACGGGCCTGGAACGACATGCCCCTCAAGAGGCCGCTCTATTTCATCCACGGACTGCCGGGTAACCGTAACGCCCTGCAGCAACTGCCGAACGGAGACGTCAGCATCGCGTCCGTTCCCCGATGGTTCCATCGGCCCAGGAGTCCCAAGGACACCGCCCGGAAACTCTGGGAAGGCAAATGGCTCACTCTGCATTTCGGTTTTCCACCCGATCATCTCCGCGGCGGCAGGGAACTGCGCGACGGGCATCTGCCGTTGCTGCGGACCTGGTGGCAGGACGGTCCGATCTTCTACGAGCAATGCACGATCCTCGACTCACTCGACGGAGATCTGACCGACCCCGCCCTCGACGATCCCACCGTCCTGCTGATGCGCGTCCGGGTGGTCAACACCTCCGCGACGGATAAAGGCACCGCCCGATTGCACCTGCGATCCGAACAGCCCCACGACGGCACGCTCTTTCATGAAAACGGTCGACTGCTGGCCCGATGGAAGGACCAGCCTCGCGTGCGCTGCGTGCTCCGGCACGCCGAGCCCGGAACCCTCTCCAACGAAAGCGACGGCGTGCGATGGGCCCTTGCGTTGAGCCCCGGCCAATCCCACGATCTCTACGTGACGATCCCCTCGATCACACTGGACAAGGATCACGAGGTGGCGGCGGTTCGCAGCCGCGACTTCGAACGCGACGCGACGCGGATCTGCGATTTCTGGCGCAATCGGACCGCGCCGAGAACAACAATCACCACACCCGAGCCCTGGATCAACGATTTCTACAAGGCGCATGCCCGGCATCTGCTGATCAATTGTCAGAAGGAGATCGGCTCCACCATCCTCCACGCGCACGTGGGGACGGCCGGCTACGGCTCCTACGCGGACGAATCCTGCATGATGATCCGCGACCTGGACCTTCGTGGTTTTCACGATGAGGCGGAGCGCTGCCTGGAAGCGTTCCTGCACTATCAGGGAACGGTCCCGCTGCCCGGAAACTTCAAGACAAGCGAAGGCGTATTCAACGGCGCGGGCGGCCATGAGGACGGGGGATACAACAAGAACCACGGCTGGGTGATGTGGAATCTGGCCGACCACTGGTGGATGACCCGCGACCGCGAGTGGATGGAGCGGGCGGCGCCGAAGATCGTCCAGGCGTGCGAGTGGGTCATTCGCGAGCGCCAGGCGACCATGCGGACCAACCCCGACGGCAGCCGCCCCATCGAATATGGATACCTGCCGGCCGGCGCTCTCGAGGACGTCAAGGATTTCTGGTACTGGCTGGCCACGAACGCCTGTACGGTCTGGGGATTCGACGCGCTGTCAGCCGCTTTGGCCGACTACGGCCATCCGGAAGCCGCCCGGCTTCAACGCGAGGCCGCTGCGTATCACGACGACGTGATGCGGGCAATCGAGGAGTCGCGCATCCGAACGCCGGTGGTCAAGGTCCGCGACGGCACCTACGTGCCGAAGTATCCCTCGCGACTCTACGAGCGCGGGAGATGCTACGGCTGGCTCCGCGAGACGCTCGAAGGATCGATCCACCTCCTCATCACCGGCCTGATCAAGCCGGACGCCCCCGAGGCCAAGTGGATCCTCAAGGATTTCGAGGACAACCTCTACATCTCCGACGCCTACGGTTACGCCATCCCCGCGTTCGACGCGTTCTGGTTCTCGCGAGGCGGTTTTTCGATGCAGGCGAATCTGCTGGGCGGGCCTCTGCCTTACCTCTACCGCGACGAGATCGCGCATTACCTGAGAGCCTACTTCAACGGATTCGCCTCGGCGTTCTATCCCGAGATCCGCATGTGCAACGAGCACTCGTTGCCGGAACTGGGCTACCCCGCCGGCAGCCATCTCAAGACCTCCGATGAGGCCCAGTCGACTTATTGGCTGCGCCTGATGTTCATCCACGAAAACGGCGACGATCTCCAACTCGGCCAGGCCATCCCGCGGGATTGGCTGCGGGACGGGCGGACGGTCGGCATCGAACGGGCGCCATCACGGTTCGGGGAACTCTCGGTGCGATTCACATCGCAGGCCGCCACCGGCCGGATCAACGCCACCATCTCCCCGCCCACGCGAAATCGACCCAAGAACCTCTTTGTCCGCATCCGCCATCCCCAGGGCAAGCCCATGCGAAGCGTAAGCGTCAACGGCCAGCCCTACGATCGCTTGGACGCCGCGAAGGAATGGATCATCCTGCCCGGCACCGTCGAGGGGGTCCAGCAGATCACCGTCCAGTACGAACCTTCGACCTGATGCCCTTTCCATACCTCCGTTCATGATCGGGCGACAGGAACGGGCCGCGGGCTTCGGCCGCAACCAAACGCGCGGCACGGGCAAGATGCCCGTGCCACAATATACGCGCAAATCGCATCGATCCTTCGCCCTATGCCTCCAATCCCCGAACCGGTCGGTTCGAGTTACAGAGTCGAAGCATCGCTTACGCGGGCGTCCGCAACAGGCAACGTCAGTGCAAAACATGCTCCCATGAATTCCCGGACCAGATTCCAAACCGTCCTTCCGGGATAAACATAACCCGCGATCAAGGCCTCGGCTGTAACAAGTCTGTAACAAACGAATCGGGACCCGCACCCCGGTTTCCCGTGACCGCGGGGATCGCGCCGACGAGTCTATTGCACGGTGCGCGAGGCATTACGATGCCGAACGGCAGGATCAACCCCGGGG
>JAPKGY010000115.1 GCA_026647385.1 Phycisphaerae bacterium
CAAAGTCCCGGCGAACAGGCCGAGGTCAAAGAAAGAAGCGAACAAATCCGCGCCGCCCTCGCATCCCTGCCGCCGCGTTATCGCGTCGTCGTCGAGTATTCCTCGGAGAAGCCAACGGTCGCGACGTCAATCACAGGAATGGCAACAAGCACGACAACAGCCTGCGGAACCTCGAGTATCTGAGCCGTGGGGAGAATCATTGTCATGCTTACCGAACCGGGCTGCGTGGCCCGGTCGGCAGGAAACTCGCCGACGACCAAGTACGTCGCATCGCCTCGCTCAAGGGCCTGGCTACCCAAGAGGACATTGCCCGGCAGTTCGGCGTGTGCCGTGCGACCGTCGGCCGTATTCACGACAGGAAGAGCCATGCACTTCTGCTGGCTTCAAATTGAGGGAGACGAACGATGGAAGCAAGGTATCTGAACGTCGGCGATCGGATCGACTACACGCCCGCCTCCGCAGTGGCGGCCGGTGAGGTTGTGGTCATCGGCAAGGTGTGCTTCGTGGCCAACGTGCCGATCGCGGCCAATGAACTCGGTTCGCTGGCTGCGCGGGGTGTGTTCGAGATCGCCAAGACCGATGGCCTGGCGATCGACCTCGGCGACGCGGTGCGCTGGAACAACTCCACGAACAAGGCCACCAAGACGTCGAGCGACGTGTACTTCGGCGTCTGTGTGGAGTCGGCGACTGCCGGCGCGAGCACCGTGAAGGTACTCCTGCGCAGCCTGCAGGAGGCGGTGGCTGAGCAACTGGGCTTGGCCGACCTGTCCGATGTGGGCAGCGCCACCGCGACCGACGGCAACCTGCTCATCGGCGACGGGGATTCCTTCGAGTCGGGCAAGGCCGGCGCCAAGAGCGTGGGGAACAGCGCCGACGGTGCCGCGGGCATCCCCATCCTGATCCGCAAGGTGTGCACGGCGGCCGGCTCCGGTGACGTCACGGTTCTGGCCAGTTCCCCGGTCAAGTTGCTGATCACCGACGCGTGGATGATCGCCCGCGACACGCAGGCGGCCAACGTGAAGCTGCACAGCGGCACGGCGGGCGCGGACGACATCACCGAGGCGAAGGCCAAGGGGACGACGGACAACGCCATCGTGCGGTTCGCCACAATCGTGGCCGCCAAGGACGAGATCGCGGCCGGCGGCGCCATCAAGGCGAACTTCTCGGCGGCCGGTGCCGCGGATGTGTTCGTGCTCGCTGTGCCGATTGCGTGATCGTCATGACCGACCTGCTCGAACAAGGCGCGGCCTGGCTGGACGGTCAGCGGCACAACTTCCTGACGCGGACGGTGGTCTACCAACGCGGGCAAGCGAGTGTGCAGGTGCAGGCGACGGTCGGTCAGACCGTATTCCGGATCGACGACGGCTACGGCGGATCGGTGCGGGTGGTCCAGCGGGATTACCTGATCCGGGGCGAGGATCTGATTCTCGGAGGAGATGAAGTCCTTCCCCAACGGGGAGACCGGATTCGTGAAACGCAAGGTAACAAGGTTTTGGTGCACGAAGTGATGGGCCCGGGCGGCGGTGAACCCGACTGGCGGTATTCGGACCCGCACCGCAGGACGCTGCGGATTCACACGAAGCACGTAGCGACGGAGGACGCGTGATGGACGACTGGATCCTGCAACCGATTGTGCAGTACGGGTTCCTCGGCTTCTCCGCCGTCCTGCTGGGTGTGGTGATCTGGCTGATCACCAAACTGCTCAAGGCGTTGGAGGCCAGCAACCAGGTGGTCATCGCCAATACTGCGGCGATCCAGCAGTTGATCGAGATGACCAGCGACCTGCTGAAACTCAACCGGTCGCTGCACGACAAGCTGATCTCGCGGCCGTGCATCGCCCGGGAGGAACAGTGACGTGGCGACTGTGATCGCCATCGCTGATGCGGTGGTCACCGTTCTGAACGCCGGCGGCTTCGCCCAGCCGTTCACGGCCATGCGTCTGTACCGCCCGCAGTTCGAACTGAAGGACATGGGGACGTTGCACGTGACGGTGGTGCCGCGAGGTCTGGTCATCCAGACGGCCAGCCGGGGCATCGACCAGCACGACTATCAGATCGACGTGGCCGTGCAGAAGCGGCTGGCCTCCGAAGATGCGGCGGAGATCGATTCCTTGATGGCGTTGGTCGAGCAGATCGCCGACCGGTTCCGTCACAAGGTCCTGGAGACCGACCCGGAGGCGTGCTGGGTGAAGTCGGAGAACGCACCCCTCTACGCCCCGGAACACCTGGAGCAACTGCGGCAGTTCACCAGCGTACTGACGCTCACGTACCGGACCCACAGATAAGGAGGAGCACGACATGGCAAGCTTCATTCTCGGGATGGCCGCCAAGATCTACTTCGGCGAGGCGGGCACTACCCCGACGACGGAAATGGGCAATGTTCGCGACGTGACGCTCACTCTGGAGGCAGGCGAGGCGGACGTGACCACCCGGGCCAACCAGGGTTGGCGCGCGACCGCACCGACGTTGCGCGAGTGTACCTGCGAGTTCGAGATGGTCTGGGACCCCGATGACGCAGGATTCGCCGCCATCAAGACCGCCTTTCTCTCGGCGGGGCTGATCGCGCTGAAGATCCTGGACAAGGCGAGCGGCCAGGGCCCGGACGGCGATTTCGCCATTACGTCTTTCAGCCGCAAAGAGGCGCTGGAAGAGGCCATTACCGTCAGCGTGACCGCCAAGCTGTCGGTGTTCCGCAGTTGGATTGAGCCGTCGCCGTGATCTTTGTCATGCTCGGGCGGGTCGTGAGTAGAAGTCCGTAGTCTGGAGTCCGGAGCCATGAAAGTTTTCACCGACAACGCCGGGCGCGTCTGGACGGTCGCGATCAACGTGAACGCGATCAAGCGGGTGCGGACCCTGGCCAACGTGAACCTGCTCGAGGTGATCGAGGGGACACTGCTCGAACGGCTGATCCGCGATCCCGTTCTGCTGTGCGACGTGGTCTACGCGGTGTGCAAGCCGGAGGCGGACAAGGTTGGCGTCAGCGACGAGGAGTTCGGCCAGGCGATGGCGGGTGATGCCATCGACCACGCGACCAAGGCCCTGCTGGAGGAACTCGTGGGTTTTTCCCCGAGCCGCCAGGGGCGGGCGAACCTCCAGCGGATCCTGGAGACGACCTGGCGGGTGATGGACAAGGCCCACGAGACGGTCGCGGCCCGGATCGACAGCGGCGAGATCGAGCGGGCGGCCGAGCAACTGCTGGCGACGTCGAGCAGCTCATCTGGCAGTTCGCCGGCGTCGTCGGCATCGAGCCCGGCGAGCTGACGCTACGGGAACTGGCGGTGATGGCCGAGGCCCGGGCCCAGCATACCTGGGCGGCAACCTCGTCGGTCCTGGCCATGATCGCCAACGCGAACCGGGACCCGAAGAAGAGCCGGCCGTTCGTGCCCGGTGACTTCAATCCGCTCATCGAGCGGAAACGCACGAACGAGCCGGTGATCCAGGTGGGGATCGAGGCACTCAAGGACGTGTTCATCGACGGGCGGCTTCCGACGGTGTTGAAAGGGGCGGACGGTGAGAGGTTGTGTTGAGGCCATCCTGTCAGCGGCGGGTCAGGACGCGACTCCCGAGCAAGTGGCCCGCTTGACGGCGGATCAGATCCGGTCGGCGCTGACCGCTGCAAAAGTGCAACGTCCGCCGGGCGTCGGCCTGGAGATGTTGCGCCAGTGCGCGACGGCCAAGGCAAGAGCTCAGATTCGCGGGGCGGCGGTCGCGGCGGTCCGAGCGGTGATGGCCGGTGAGATCGCGAAACTGGAACGGACCGATCCGCAGGCCGCCCAGGCAGTCGAACGATCGCTGACCGGCGGCCGGGTTCGGCGGGCCCCGAGTGTGAAACCCTTGGCGGTACGGGAGCAGTGACTCATGGCGGATCCGGTGTTCTATGTCAACGAATCCGGCGACGATTGGAATGCCGGGAGCGACTCGTCTCCGGGGCGGTGCTACTACCTCGACGGAAGGGTCGAGGCCGGGAATCCGAACGTCATCGTTGCCGACTTCGATGAGGAACTCGAGGGATTCCTTCGCCCGGGCGATCCGATCTGGTCGCTGAGCGCCGATGATCTGCCCACCCGGCGGACCGTCCTGTCGGTCAATGGTCATACCATCCGCTTCGCCGGCTCGCCGCTCGCGGTGGGTGAGAGTCGGAGCTTTGCTTCCTTCCAGAACGGCCCCGGGCCTCGGGCGGTCGGGGTCGCCACGGTGACCGCGGGCTCGCCGAAAACCCTCACGCTGCCGGCCGGCACCTGGGCGTCCCTGGGGGTCGCGGCCGGGCAGTGGCTGATCTGGGACGTGTTCAATGCGTGCGAACGGCGCGAGATCGCGAGCGTTGACGGAGCGAACCTCGCCATTGCCGGAGAGGACCTGACGCCCGGCGAAAACCTGCAGGTCCGGATCGGCGGAGCGCTGGCCTCGATCGGCCTGGCCGCCAACATCGCCGAGCACGCGACCGTCCACGTCAAAAAGGGCAAGTCTGCGTACTTCGGCAGTTGCTACCTGGCGACGAGCCATGTTCGCCTGCTCGGCTACAAGGACGTCCCGGGCGACGCCGAGCAGCACATCGGCGATCGCGATTACCTGCCGGTGATCGACGGGGGCGGCGGCGATGCGTCCGGCATCGGATGGAGTGGAGGGGATTACATCACCGTCGCCCACTTCCTGTGCCGGAACACCGCCGACTCGGGCGTGGTGGATACCGATGGCGAGTACAACGGCTCCGGCTGGACGGTTTTCAACGTGATCGCCGAGGACTGCGGGGGTCAGGGCATCTGGCTGTACGACGAGTCCGCCAAGGCGGTCTGCTGCGAGGCGCACGACAATCAGGGAACGGGTTTTTATGTTCCGTCCGGTACGGTCGCTTTTTGCAGGGCGTCGGGCAATGCGATCGGTCAGATCCTGGCCCGGGTGGCCATCAACTGCGTTGCCTGGGACCAGCCGGGGAACGAGGCGGTTCCGTCCGCTCCGATTGATGCTTTGATCCTCGTTCATTGCACCAGCGACGCGCGCGACCCACAGGGAACACCGCACTCTCACGCGATGGCCGCGGGCGTCATGGCGATCAATTCCCTGGGATTCTATGGGGATTACGGCGTGAAGTTCAGCGACGCGGGCGCGGCCGGCTGCGCGCTGAACTGCATGGGCAAGGGCCAGACGGGGGCGGCGATCGACCCGGCGTTTGGGCTGTCGGTCGGGTGCCGGGCGGTGACCGGCCAGGTGGTCCAAAGCGAGGCCGGGCATGACTACCGCCCCGGCCGCAACTCGCCGCTGATCGGAGCGGGTATGGGCGGCGCCGATGTGGGGGCCATGCAGGTGTCGAACGTGAACGCGACTCGCTGGGTGAACATGGGATATCGGAGGGCGCGATGAACCTCAACGTATTACCGCCGCTGACCGCGGACGGATCGGACCAGGCGATCGAGGTCCCGCGCGGGTACGTGCTGGCCATCCACGCGACGGCCGCCGCCGAGTTGCGGCACGTACCCGGCGGCCCGGCGTTCCCCATCCCGGCGGACACGATTGTCACCCTCGGCGAATCGCTCGGTGAAACCGTGTATGTCCGGGCCATGGCTGGCACGGTGATCAGCCTGGCCCTCAACTGAAACCCTTTGTGCAAGGAGGACACAGTCATGCGGCGATGGATTTCGGTTTACCTGGTGTCGTTGGTGATGTGCATGTTGCCGATGGCCTGCGTTCTGGTACCCGGCTGCGGGCCGGACAAGCCCTCGATCGAGACGGGCGTGATTCAGACGTTTCAGGCGACGAACCTGTCGATCCTCTCGCAGGTCGACTGGAAACAGGTCGTGGCCAACCTGCGCGGCCATGTAGGGCCGAACCTGCGGATCGAGGCCGAGGGCTACACGAAGACGGCGGCGGGCGTGGACATCCGTGTGGCCGGCGGCGAGATGGAGGTCAACACGACCGCCTCCGGAACCGGCGGCAAGGACAACCTCGCCTACTGGCCGGAACTCGTGCAGGTCCAGCAGCGGTGGGAGCGGGCGGATGACGCCGCCCGGCTGGACAAGCAACGCTGGGTGGATGAGGTCACCAAGGCGATCCTCGACCACTTCAAAACCACGGCCTCGCGGCCCGCCGGCACGACGGCGCAGCCGGCCGGTTCGTGATTCTTTTTGTGGGGGCGGGGGCCGTCGGAGAGCGACCTGAGTACCGGCGGCCCCCGTTTATGGCTGGAGGATCCGATGCGACGCTTGACCATATTATCTATGGCGCTCCTGGCGGGGTGTAACGCCAACTCGGGGGAACAGGCCGTCGCCCGCCTGGACACCCAGGCCACGGCCGAGATCGCCGCGACGGTGAGTACGCAGGTCGAGGGCAAGCTCGACGCCGCCCTCGTTCAGATCGACCAGCGGCTTGAGGACCACTCCGCACGAATCACCGAGACGGCGCAAAAGGCCGTGCTCGCGGTCAGCAAGGTCGACAACTCCACCAGCGACAAGGTGGTCAACCGAGTGATGGTCATCGGCGTGGTCATCGTGCTGGTCATGCTCGTGGCCACGTATCCGGTCGGCAAGCTGCTCTGGTTGATCGGCGGGAGGATCGGCAATGGTAGAGCCCATCGCGCTCGACATCCGGATCAAGGATCTGTTCTTCGATCGTGAGGTGGTTCGCCGTGCGGTCGATCGGGCCCGGCGTAGTGCCCTGTCGCGCGCTGGCGCATTCATCCGCCAGACGGCGAAGACTTCCATCCGACCGCGCAAGGGGACGTCGAAGCCGGGAGATCCTCCGTTCTCGCATGAGGGGAGCCTCCGCAAATTGATCCTCTTCGGCTATGACCCGCGGACGGATTCCGTCGTCGTCGGGCCGGTGGCGTTTCGCGAGGCGGTGGCGCCGAACGCATTGGAGTTCGGCGGCGACGTGGAAGCCCCGGCTTACGGCGCGGCATGGAAACGTGGAATGCGCTCCATTCACATCCGCCCTCGGCCGTTCATGGGTCCGGCGATGGAGAAGGAATTATCGACGCTCACCCGGATGTGGTCGGGGAGCGTGAGGAGTGGGTGATCGTGGCCAATACCCAGGGCATTCGCGCCGGCCGGGCTTATGTCGAGCTCGGCGTGAACGACAAGATCTCCGCCGGCCTGCGGGCCGCGCAGCGGAGATTGCAGGCCTTCGGAGCGGCGCTGGCCGGGGCCGGCGTCGCCATCCTCACGCCGATGATCGGGGCAGCGAAGGTTTTTGCCGACTTCGGATCCGAGTTGAACGACACGGCCGGCCGAACGGGTATGGCCGTCGAGGCCCTGTCGGAACTGGGTTATGCCGCCGATATGACCGGCACGGACCTGGCAACCGTCGAAGTCGGCGTCCGGCGGATGCAGAAAACCCTCAGTGCCGCTCGGGACGGATCGAAGGAAGCCTCGGAGGCCTTGGCCAAACTCGGCATCTCCGCAGCCAAGATCGCCACACTCGCTCCCGAGCAGCAATTCGAGGCCATCGCCCGGAGCCTGCGGGGAATCAGCGATCCGACCGAGCGGGCGGCTGCGGCCATGTCCGTCTTCGGCAAAGGCGGCACGGCGTTGCTGCCCATGATCGATGACTTGGACGCGTTGCGCCGGAAAGCCCGCGAACTCGGCCTGACCATGACCACGAAGCAGGCGGCGGCGGCGGACGCGCTGGGCGATTCCTACGACACGCTGAAGGCCAGCGTTCGCGGGCTGGCCGTGTCGGTCGGCAACGCGCTGGCGCCTGCCCTCCAACAGGTAACGGATGCGCTCACCCGCGCCGTATCAACCATCAGTCGGTTCGTCAGGCAGCATCAGGCCGCCGTGGTCGCCGCCGCGAAGCTCGCGCTCGTACTGGTCGGCGTCGGCGGTGCGATCATCGGGTTGGGTGCAAGCCTGGGCATCGTCGCCTCATCGCTCAAGGTCATCCCGGCCATCTTCGGCGGGATCATTACCGTTCTCGGCAGCCTGCT
>JAPKGY010000116.1 GCA_026647385.1 Phycisphaerae bacterium
AGGTCACCGAGGTCGTCCGGTCGACACCGAAGGTCGACGGGGTTGTGATCTCGCGATGAAGGTGAACGGACATGGCTCTCTCCCGATTCTGCGCGCCCCGGCCCGGCCTGTCAACCGAATCGGCCGGTGATGTAGTTCTCCGTTCGTTCGCACCGCGGCTTGGTGAAGATCTGCCGGGTGGCACCGAACTCGACCATCACGCCCTCGTAGAAGAAGGCCGTAAAATCCGAGACCCGGCCCGCCTGCTGCATGTTATGGGTGACGATCACGATGGTGTACTCGCCCCGAAGCTCGCCGATCAGGTCCTCGATACGGGCGGTCGCCCGCGGGTCGAGGGCGGAGGCCGGCTCGTCCATCAGCAGGATTTCCGGGTCGACGGCCAGGGCCCGGGCGATGCACAGCCGTTGCTGCTGGCCGCCCGACAGGCCGATCGCGCTGGCATCCAGGCGGTCCTTCACTTCGTCCCACAGCCCGGCGCGGATCAGGCAATGCTCGACGATCTCCGCCAGACGACCCCGGTCCCTGAGCCCGTGGAGTCGTGGGCCGTAGGCAACATTGTCGAAGATCGACTTGGGGAACGGGTTGGATTTCTGGAAAACCATGCCGACCTTCTTGCGAAGCGCGACCACGTCGGTGGCCGGTGCGTAAATGTCGCGATCGTTGATCCGTACCTTGCCCTCGATGCGAACTCCCTCGATCACGTCGTTCATGCGGTTCAGGCATCGCAGGAAGGTCGACTTGCCGCAACCGGACGGGCCGATCAGAGCGGTGACCTGGCCGGCCGGTATGTCCAGCGAAACATCGAACAGAGCTTGCGCGTGCGCATACCACAGATTCAAGCCCGTCGTGGCGATTTTGACGGGCCCGGCAATCGCGGGTCTCTCCGCTCCGTCTACCATCGGTACTTCTTCCTCATGTAGCTGCGAAGCAGGATCGCTCCCAAATTCGCCGCCAGAACCAGCAGCAACAGCACCAGGGCCGATCCGTACTGGAGCGGACGCACCTTGTCGGCCGCCGGGTGTTGCGTGGCCAGAACATACAGGTGGTAGGGCAACGCCATGACCTGGTCGAACACCGAACGGGGCAAACGCGGGAGGTAAAAAGCCGCCACGGTCAGCAGGATGGGGGCGGTCTCCCCCGCCGCCCTTCCGACCCCCAGGATCGAACCCGTCAGCATGCCCGGGAGAGCGTAGGGTAACACGGCCTTCCAGATGCTCTGCCATTTGGTTGCCCCCAATGCAAGACTTCCCTCTCGAAACGTGCGAGGCACGGCCCGCAAGGCCTCCTCGCTCGCGACGATGATCGTTGGCAGGACCATGCAGGCCAGCGTCAGACTTCCCGAAAGGATCGACGCGCCGAAGTTCAGCGTCAGCACGAACAATCCGAGCCCGAAGAGCCCGAACACGATCGACGGCACACCCGCCAAGGTCGTAATCGCGCTGCGGATGGCGCGCGTCCAACGGTTTTGGCGGGCGTACTCGGAAAGATAGATCGCGCTGGCCATTCCCAGCGGAATGGCCACGATCACCGTGCCCAGCACCAGGTAGAACGTCCCGACGATCGCGGGAAAGATGCCCCCCTCTGCCCCCGCCTTGCGCGGATAACCCGTCAGGAACTCCCAGGACAACGCCGGCGCGCCTCGCCGGACCATGTCGAACACGATGTAGCCGATGACCAGAACCACGCCATACGTCACAAGCCGAAGGCCCCAGATCGACAGCAGGTCGGTTTGTCTCCGCATGCCGGTCATGAACGGATCTCGTATCGGCGAAGGATCATCTGGGCCAGATGGTTCAGGCCGAACGTCACGATCAGCAGAACCAGGCCGACGCAAAACAGGGCACCATAATGCGTGCCGCCTAGAGACACCTCGCCCATCTCAGCCGCGACCGTCGCGGTCATGGTCCGGACGGACTCGAGCGGCCAGAGCGTGACGACCGCGGCGTTGCCGGTCACCATCAGGACCGCCATGGTCTCACCGATAACCCGGCCCATGCCGAGCAGATTGGCCGCGAGGATCCCCGGCAAAGCAGCCGGTACCGTCACCCGCCACATGGTCTGGATCGGCGTCGCCCCCAGCGCCATCGACGCCTGCTTATAGGCGGCCGGCACCGAGTGGATCGCGTCCTCGGAGACGGAGATGATCGTCGGGATGGCCATCAGCGCAAGGAGAATGGCTCCGGTCAGCGCGGTCAGGCCGCTATTGAGCTGAAACACGTCCTTGACCAGCGGCGCGACCACAACCAGGCCGAAGAACCCGAGTACCACCGAGGGAATGCCCGCAAGGATCTCGATGAACGGTTTGAGAATCTCGCGCTCCCAGGGCCTGGCGAGTTCGGAGATATACACCGCCCCGATCACCCCGAGCGGAGCAGCCAGGAGCATGGCCATCACGGTCACCGCCACCGAGCCGGCCGCCAACGGGAGCAGACCGTACCGCTCCTTCTGGAACGACACGGGGACCCAGGCACCATCCCAGAGGGTCGAGAACCCCGGGTCCCGGGCGAAAGGCACCGTTTCCTTGCCCAGAAAAATGAAAATCAACGCGACAATGAGGATGGACGTTGACGCACAGGCCGTCAGCCCCACGCGCATCGCCTTGTCCTGCCAGTGCTTGCTCAACATGCTCGCGCTACTTCACGGATACACCCTGCTTCACCGGTACATAGCCCATTTCTTCCACAGCCTTCTGCCCCTCGGGCGACAGCGCAAAATCAAGGAAAGCTCGAGCCGTACCCGCGGGCTCGCCGTTGGTATACAGAAACAGCGCCCGCGAAACCGGATACTCCCCCGACACGACCGTCTCGATCGTCGGTTCGACAGCCGGCGAATCCGCGTCCTTCCTGACGTTCAGGACCTTGATCTTGCCTTTGGCTTCAGCCGCGTACCCCAGCCCGACGTATCCGATCGCCCCCTTGCCGGCCGCCGTCTCCTGGATAATCGCCGATGTCGCCGGCATCAGCCGGGCGGAGGGCGCGTAGTCCTTCCTGGCCAGCACGTGTTCCTGGAAAAACACGTAGGTGCCCGAGCTGTTCTCACGGGAGAGCAGCACGATCGGCTCGTCCAGCCCGCCGACTTCGTTCCAGTTCGTATACGTCCCCGTGTACATCTTCTTGAGTTGATCCATCGTGACCTCGTTCAGCGGATTGGCCGGGTTGACCACGATGGCGATGCCGTCCCGGGCGACGACGAACTCCTTCGGCTTGATATGCTTCTCCGCGGCCTGCTTGAGTTCCTTCTCCTCCATCGAGCGCGACGCGGCGCAGATGTCCGTCGTACCATTCAGCAATGCCGCAATGCCCGTACCCGATCCCCCACCGGTGACCGCAACATCGACCTTCGGGTGGGCTTTCATGAACCCCTCGGCCCACGTGGAAGCCAGGTGGACCATGGTGTCGGAACCCTTGACGGTGAGGACCTGCGGCCGAGCCGCCCCGCCGGCGGATCGATTGTCACTCTGACCACAACCGCAGAGAGCCGCGCCCGCCACAATCAGTGCCACTTTAATCGGCAAGCTTCGCACCGGATGTCTCCTTTCGCCTGGACAGCCCTCGGCCGGCGGCCCCGGCCGCCTCTTTGAGGGTAAAGCGGCCAAGTTCGGCCCGAGTCAAGGCTTTGTTAGATTCGCGTTAAGTGTTTGGAGGCGGCGAAGACCCCGCCGGCAGAGTCGTCGGGGCGGATGGATCGAGACGGCCGCAGAATGAACCCGACCGGCGCCTGGGGCTGTGCAAGCCCCGGAACTCGGGTATATTACGCGCGCATCGCGGTTCCGAAGATTCCAGATCCGACCGAAAGGAGGGTCCGCGCGCCCATCCAGCCGCTGCCTCGATGGCGTTCCCTCTCGAAATCCGGGCCCGCCTTACACTCCGGAAAGAATTTCCGAGATGGACTGCCTTCTCGTGATTCGCCCGCCACAGGAAGGAACCTTCCAGAAGGAATAGAGTGAATTACATATTCCGGGCTCCCACGGTTCAACGCGAATTGCGCACCGATGGCACGGTATGCGGAAAAATCTGGACATGGCCTGGGTGCCAGGGTAGAATCACTGGACGACCCGGTAGCGGACCTGGGGCCGATCCGTTTCGGAAACCCCCGTTATTCCCCTTGTTGATCCCTGGAGCGGAAACACACGCGAACCCCGGAAAGGTGACGTATGAAGTACAGCTTGAGCTGGAGCGCGGCGTCGGACAAAACAAGAACATCAGGGCTAGCGAGGCGAGGCCTATGCCTTTTGGCATTTGCAGCCGTGGTTTCCATGATTTCAGTCGAGGCCTCCGCCGCGCCGCCGAACGAAGGCCTGGACGTACACCGGTCAAAACGAACCGGCCTGGCGACCTTCGTCACCGCGACGGGCCGGGGTCCCCTCTCGATCCAGGCGGCCCAGGCCGGCCGTGCCGTCCAGCCGATGGACTTCATCGCCGAATATGGCGAGTTATTCGGCATAACAGACCCGGCCGGGCAACTCACCCTGCTCAGGACTCGCAAAGACAACCTGGGACATTCCCACACCACCTACCACCAGGTTCACCGGGGCGTTCGGGTCTTTGCCGGCGTCATCAAGGTCCATCAGGATGACGCCGACCGGATCGTGGCGGGTAACGGCCACTTCTTCCCGATCCCCCCGACGCTCTCGATCAATCCGGGAATCTCGGCGCAGCAGGCCGAAGGCGTGGCGATCGCAGCCATCCCGGAGGCCCCGCTCGAAATCCAGCACTCCGAACTGGTCATCGTCGATCCGGGCTGGTACGGCGACCCGCCCCTCGGGGCCACGTTGGCGTACTATATCATCGTCGTCGCCCAGTGGCCGAATCCCATCCGGGAGGGATTCTTCATCGACGCGCAAACCGGGGCCGTCCTCGATCAGTGGGACATGCTCGAAAACGCGAGAAACCGCCAGATCTACAACGGAAACGGCACGTCCACCATTCCCGGAACGCTCTGCCGCACGGAAGGGCAGCCTCCGAGCGCCACCACGGATTGCAACCGGGCTTACGATTACGCCGGGGACACGTATGACTACTACTACCGTGCGTTCGGGCGGGATGGGCTCGACAACCTCGGCGGCGCGCTACTCGTCACGGTGAACTCGACGGCCCCGGGTTGCCCCAATGCCTACTGGGACGGAACACGGATGGTCTTCTGCGCCGGCACGGTCACGGACGACATCATGGCCCACGAATTGACCCACGGCGTGACCGATTACACCGCGAATCTCATCTACCAGAACCAGCCCGGACAGTTGAACGAATCGTTCTCCGACGTTTTTGGGGAGCTGGTGGACCTGTTCAACGGCGATGCGGCGTTTGCCGGCACGCCTGGGGGCCCGCCGAATTGGCCGACCCACGCCACCGGCGCCGGTCTGGACACGCCCAACAACCTCCGCACCGGCGCGTGCAGCCCCAGTCCGGGGTATCCGGACGGCGTCCGCTGGCTTTGCGGTGAAGATGCCACTGCGTTCGGCGGAGCGATTCGCGACATGTGGAATCCCCATTGCAAGAGCGATCCGGACCGGGCCAACGACACCTCGATACCCCCTTGGTGCGGCACGGACCACGGCGGCGTCCATACGGGCAGCGGTGTTCCCAACCATGCTTTTGCAATGCTCACCGACGGCAAGACCTTCAACGGCTACACGGTGGTGGGTATCGGCCCGATCAAGGCCGGTGCGGTCTGGTATCGCGCTCTGACCACCTACCTGAGCACATCCTCCGATTTCTCGGATGCGTATCTCGCGTTGAAAATGGCCGCCTCCGACCTCATCGCCACCTATCCGAACGACCCGCGGACCGGACTGCCCTCGGGGCAGATCTTCACTGCCGCCGACGCCGCGCAGGTCGACTCCGCGCTCCTGGCGGTCGAGATGCACACCGACGGCATCTGCGGCGGCAACCCGACGCCCCTGGCCGTCAGCGCCATCACCCCCAGTTCCGGCCCCAATCTGGGCAGCGTGAAGATCACGAACCTGGCCGGCGCCGGCTTCCAGGCAGGCGCAACGGTGAGGTTGACCCGGACCGGGCAGCCCCTGATCGACGCCACATCGGTAGCCGTCGCGAACTCGACGCAGATCACCTGTACGATTCGTCTGAGCGGGGTCGCCCCCGGAACCTGGAACGTGGTCGTCACCAACCCCGGTGGGCAGACCGCGACACTGGCGAACGGCTTCACCGTGACCGCTGCGGCTCCCGGCATCACGGTTGATGCGCCCGACGGCGGCGAAATGTGGTCGGTCGGTTCGACGCAAAAGATCCTGTGGGGCTACATCGGCAGCGCGTCGACGGTGGACATTCATCTGCTCCAGGGCGGCAGCGTCGTGGGTCCGATCGCCGAGGGGGTCCCCAATACCGGATCGTTCGACTGGACTATTCCGATCGACGTGCCCGAGGGCGTCAACTACCGGATTCGCGTCGCCGACGGCACGAACGCCGATGAGAGCAACGCGGACTTCGCCCTTTCGTCCTTCCTCCTGCGCGACACCTTCCCATCCACCTCGTTGGATGCGACCAACTGGACCAGCACATCGGGCGCCCCGACGATCGACGACGTGGGCATCGGCGAACCCACTGCACCCTACTCGTTGCGACTGAACGGCAACCCCAGCGGGGCGGATGCCGTGGTCTCGCGAGTCATGAATGCAAACCTCTACGATAAGCTGGAGCTCCGGTATCAGTTCCAGCAGCGGGGCGGCGGAGACTCGCCCGATTCCGGCGACGACCTGATCATCGAATACCTCAACGCCACCGGCACATGGGGCCAGGTGGCGCGACATCTGGGCTCCGACCCGGACATGACCACCTTCTCACCCAACATCGTCCAGTTGCCGTCGGCGGCGCGCCATGCGGGTCTCCGCATCCGGATCCGCAACCTCGGTTCCACGGGAGCCTTCGACGATTGGTTCGTGGACGACGTCGAGTTAGCCGGCACCATCTGCACCGCGCTGCCCGCGGCGCCGACGGGCTCCCAGGTCACCCCGGCCTCGATCTGTCAGGGCGGATCAGCCGTGTTGTCGACCGTCGTGGGGCCGGAAGAATCCGTTGAATGGTACGCCGGCGGTTGTGGCGGTATCCCCGTACCTGGCGGAAGCAGTCCGACGGTCAACCCGACGACCACGACCACCTACTATTGCCGGGCGTTGAACACGATCACCGGCTGCGCGAGTCTGAGTTGCGACCAGGCGACCCTCACCGTGCAGACCACGCCGCCCACGCCGACCCAGGTTCAGGCGACTCCGGCGGATCTCTGCGCGGGACAGTCGACCACCCTGTCAGCCGTCGTGGGAGCTGAAGAGACCGTCGAATGGTACACCGACAGTTGCGGCGGAACCCTCGTGGTCGGCGGGGCGCGTCCGACGGTCACCCCCACCGTGCGCACAACCTATTATGCCCGGGCCGTGAATCCGACGACCGGGTGCGTGAGTGCGCAATGCGCCCCGGTCAGGGTGCCGGTGAATATACCGCCGCAGCCTGCGGGCAATCCGACCCCGGCGGATGGGGCCGGCGACCTCCCCTTAGAGGTCGCGCTCTCATGGAGCGTGGGGACCGTTCAATTTGAAGGGCGCACGGACGCGGAACGGGCGGCGATCGGAAGCGAGGTGGCTGCGCGCGAAGTGGAATCGCCCAACCCGGGGGGGGAACCGTCCGTGGGAAGATATCCCGCGCAGGCCTTCGAGGGACTCACCGGAACCGTGGAGATCCTGGCCTTCCAGGGGCATGCCGACCTCGCGGCCGGCGGTGAATACGAGAATACGCTTAATGCGATCGCCCAGCATTTCGCCGACTTCCGCGTGACGCCGACCACCACCGAGAGCGCCTCAGCGCTGGCCACCGAGCTGGCTGGCAGACACATCTTCCTCGTCCCCGAACAGGAAAAGTGGACCGCCACCGGCATGCGCGATTGGGGGACCAGCATCGCCGCCGTGCT
>JAPKGY010000117.1 GCA_026647385.1 Phycisphaerae bacterium
GACTTGACTCCTCCCCGGCCGCTGCGGTAGGCGGCTATGCCTTCAGCCGCCGCGACGGCTGCACTGATCGTCGTGATGTACGGGATCTTGTACTTGATGGCTGACTTTCGGATATAGCTGTCGTCGTACTGGCTGAGTTTGCCGGCCGGCGTGTTGATGACCAGGTGGATTTCACCGTTCATCATCGCATCGACGATGTTAGGCCGGCCTTCGTGGATTTTGTTGATCGGCCCGGACTGCACGCCGTGGGAAGTCAGATAAGCGTGTGTACCCTCGGTCGCCTTGATCGTAAACCCGAGTTCCTGCAGCCGCTTGGCCGGGGCCAGCACAGCCGGGCGATCCTTGGCGGTGATCGAGATGAGAACCGTCCCCCGGCTGGGCAGCTTGCTCTTGGCCGCCTCTTCCGCCTTGTAGAACGCCAGGCCGAAGCAACTCGCCATGCCCAGCACCTCGCCCGTCGATCGCATCTCCGGCCCGAGAATCGGATCGACCTCCGGGAACATCGGGAAGGGGAACACCGCCTCCTTCACGCCGTAATGCGGGATCGTCCTCGGCTTGATGCCGAGGTTCTTGAGCTTCTGGCCCATCATGAGTTCCGTGGCGATCCGGGCCATCTGAATGTTGCACACCTTGGAGACCAGCGGCACGGTCCGCGAGGCGCGGGGATTGGCTTCAAGCACGTAAACCACGTCGCCCGCTATCGCATACTGCATGTTCATCAGGCCGATGACGTTCATCTCCCGGGCGATGCGGCGCGTGTAATCGTAGATCGTGTCCAGGTGCTTCGGCTGGATGCCGATGGGCGGGATGACGCACGCGGAGTCGCCGGAGTGGATGCCCGCCAGCTCGATGTGCTCCATGACCGCCGGGACGAACGCGTCCGCCCCGTCCGCGATCGCGTCCGCCTCGGTCTCGATCGCATTGCTCAGGAACCGGTCGATCAGGATCGGCCGTTCCGGAGTGACGTCGACCGCCGCCGCCACGTAACGCGTCAACATCTCCTCGTCGTAGACGACTTCCATGCCCCGCCCGCCCAGCACGTAGGACGGCCGAACCATCAGCGGATAACCGATGCGGGCGGCGATGGCCAGAGCCTCCTCCAGTGTGCTGGCCATGCCGGAAGGGGCCATCGGAATGCTCATGCGTTCCATCATCCGCCGGAACCGGTCACGGTCCTCCGCCAGGTCGATCGTGTCCGGACTCGTGCCGAGGATCTTCACGCCAGCGGCGGCCAGTTCCTGGGCGATGTTCAGCGGGGTCTGTCCGCCGAACTGGCAGATCACCCCTTCCGGTTTCTCCTTTTCGTAGATGCTCAGTACGTCCTCGACGGTCAGCGGCTCGAAATAGAGCTTGTCAGACGTGTCGTAATCGGTGGACACCGTCTCGGGGTTGCAGTTGACCATGATGGTCTCGTACCCCATGTCGCGCAGGGCAAGCGCGGCGTGAACGCAGCAGTAGTCGAATTCGATGCCCTGCCCGATGCGGTTCGGCCCGCCGCCCAGCACCATGACCTTCTTGCGGCTGCTGGTCGTGACTCGATCCGGCCCGTTATACGTCGAGTAGTAATAGGCCGCGTTCTCCACGCCGCTGACCGGCACCGGGTCCCACGCCTCGACGACGCCCAGGGCCGTCCGCTGCTTGCGGATCTCGGTCTCCGGCACGCCCAGCAGCCTGGCGAGGTACTTGTCCGCGAAACCGTCCTGCTTCGCCCGTTTGAGCAGCTCGTCCGGCAGGCGCTTGCCCTTGCAGCGGAGCACTTGCTCCTCCAGCTCCACCAGTTCCTTCATCTGCTGAATGAAGTACGCCTTGATGTACGTCAGCTTGTGGAGTTCGTCGACGCCCGCGCCTTTCCGCAAGGCCTCGTACATGATGAACTGCCGTTCGCTCGACGGCTCGCGGAGCATTTCGAGCAGTTCCACCAGCGTCCGCTTGTTGAAGTCCTTGGCGAATCCCAGGCCGTGGCGCCCGTTCTCGAGCGATCGGATGGCCTTCTGGAGCGCTTCCTTGTACGTCTTGCCGATGCTCATGACCTCGCCGACCGCGCGCATCTGCGTGCCAAGCCTGTCCTCGGCCCCTTTGAACTTCTCGAATGCCCAGCGCGCGAACTTGACGACCACGTAATCGCCCGACGGCGTGTACTTCTCCAGCGTCCCGTCGCGCCAGTAGGGGATCTCGTCCAGCGTCAGCCCGGCTGCGAGCATCGACGACACCAGGGCGATCGGGAACCCCGTGGCTTTCGACGCCAAGGCCGACGACCTTGACGTTCGCGGGTTGATCTCGATGACCACCACGCGCCCGGTCCGCGGGTCGTGGGCGAACTGGACGTTCGTGCCGCCGATGACCTCGATGGCCTCGACGATGTCGTACGAATGCTTCTGAAGCCGCTGCTGCAACTCGGGCGAGATGGTCAGCATCGGTGCCGTGCAGTAGGAATCGCCCGTGTGGACGCCCATCGCGTCGACGTTCTCGATGAAGCAGACGGTGATCATCTGGTTCTTCGCGTCGCGGACGACCTCGAGTTCGAGTTCTTCCCACCCCAGCACCGACTCCTCGACGAGGATCTGTCCGATGAGGCTCGCGGCGATGCCCCGGCTGGCGATGACCCGCAGCTCCTCGACGTTATAAACCAGGCCGCCGCCGGTTCCGCCCATCGTGTACGCCGGCCGGATGACCACCGGATACCCCAGTTCCGCCGCGACTCTCTCCGCATCCTCGACGGTGGTGACCGCCGTACTCCGCGGCATGTCGATGCCGAGCCGGGTCATCGTGTTCTTGAAAGCCGTCCGGTCCTCGCCGCGCTCGATCGCGTCGACCTGGACGCCGATCACCTTCACCCCGTATTTGTCCAGCACGCCGGCTTTATACAGCTCCGAGGTCAGGTTCAGCCCCGTCTGGCCGCCCAGGTTCGGCAGCAGCGCGTCCGGACGCTCCTTGGCAATGATGTCGGTCAGGGCATCCAGCGTCAGCGGCTCGATGTACGTCACGTCCGCCATGCCCGGGTCCGTCATGATCGTGGCCGGGTTCGAGTTCACCAGCACGATCTGATAGCCCAGCTTGCGCAGGGCTTTGCACGCCTGGGTGCCGGAGTAATCGAACTCGCACGCCTGCCCGATCACGATCGGACCGGATCCGATGATCAGTACTTTGCGAATGTCGCTGCGCGGGGGCATAAACCGTTCCTCTCCATGTGGTTTCGTTGGACTCCATCCGTCAAACGTATTCGATGGTGGCGGGGGGCTTGGGCGTCAGATCGTACAGGCATCGATTGACGCCCTCGATCTCGACGATCCGCCGGCAGATCCGCTCGAGCTTCTCCCACGGCAGGCGAGTCACGCCCGCCTCGCGCGCGTCGACGCTCTCGACGCAGCGGACCACGACGATCTGCCCGTACTCGCGGCGATTGTCGCGGATGCCCGTCGCCATGTCGTTGAGCAGGACGGCCATGTACTGGAACGCGCCGCAGGCCGCCAACTCCTCCTCGACGATCGTGGTGGCCGCCCGCACGGTCGTCAGCCGCTCCCGGGTCACCTCGCCCACGATCCGCGTCGCCAGCGCCGGGCCGGGGAACGGAATCCGCTCGGTCATCGTCTTCGGAAGCCCCAGCTCGCGCGCGACCGCCCGGACGCCGTCCTTACGCAGCGTCTTGAGCGGCTCGAGCACCGAGTAGCCGTACGCCTCCTCCGGCTTGATGCCCAGTTGGGTCAGGATGTTGTGCTGCCGTTTGATGCCGGCCACCGTCTCCTCGATGTCCGTCAGGATCGTCCCGTGCAGCAGGAATTTCGCCCCCGACTGGCGGACCAGGCGGCCAAAAACCGTCTTGTAGAACGTGTCCGTGATCGCCTGCCGCTTCTTTTCCGGGTCCGTCACGCCGGCCAACGCCGACAGAAATTCCTCCCGCGCGTCCACCAACTCGACCGGGATGCCCAGGTCGGCGAACGCCTTGACCACTCGCTGCGGCTCGCCCTCCCGCATCAAGGCGTTGTCCACGAACACCGTTTTCAGTTGCGATCCCAGGGCCCGATGGCCCAGCGCGGTGACCACCGAACTGTCCACGCCGCCGCTCAGGGCGTTGATCGCCGTCGCCTTGCCGACCGTGGCCCGCAATTCGGAAATCTGATTTTCGATGAACTTCGCATAATCATTGCTCATAGTGATCCCCCATTCGGCCCGCCGCGCGGGCCCTTCATCGACAGCTTGATAAGACGCGCTAATGTCCCGAACTGGACTGGGTCATCTTCAATAAGTGCAAAGTCGCTTGCTGTCAATCCCGCGGCGAGGGCCGGACGCTGCCGGGCACGGCAGGGGCGGGAGGCGAATGGCCGATGACATATGATTCATGCCAGAAGTCGATTTCAGATTTCAAAGCTGTTCCGATGTCACGCCCGCGCTTTTATGGTGCGTGCCTCTCTTTTTGAAACTTGAGATCTCCAATCACTGCCAACGACTGCTTCTGGTTCCCCCTCGTCTCGCCCTCTCTCTCCGCGTCTTCCGTCCCCGCGTCCTTGGATCGATAGGTCGACACTTCACCGAAGCGCCCGGCCTACGGCCGTTCGACGGCCAAGGCCACCGCCTCGCCGCCGCCGATGCAGAGGGAGGCTATCCCGTACCGGGCCTGTCGGGATTCCATGGCGTGGAGCAGGGTGACGAGTACACGCGCGCCACTTGCGCCGATCGGATGGCCTAATGCCACCGCGCCGCCGTGTACGTTCAGCCGATCGTGGGCGATGCCGAGCTCCTTCAGGGCGGCCATGGCCACCACCGCGAAGGCTTCGTTGATCTCCCACACGTCGACGTCCGCTGCCTTCATCCCGATCCGGTCGAGGAGTCGGCCGATGGCGGACAGCGGCGCGATCGTGAACCACTCCGGCTCGATCGAGGCGGTGGCGGCCCCGAGAATGCGAGCCTGAGGCTTGACGCCGAGTGCCTCGACTTGGTCCGCCGAAAGGACGACGATCGCAGCCGCTCCGTCGTTCACGCTGCTGGCGTTGCCGGCCGTTACCGTCCCGTCCGAGCCGAAGGCCGGCTTGAGCTGCCGGAGCTTGGCTTCGTTGAACCGCCTGGGCTCCTCGTCCTCGCTCACCTTCACCGTACCCTTGCCCGCGGGCACTTCAACGGGCACGATCTCGCGGGCGAACGTGCCGTCCGCCATGGCGGCCAGGGCCCGCTGGTAACTGGCGACGGCGAAGTCGTCCTGGTCGGCGCGCGAGAAGCCGAATCGCCGGGCGCATCGGTCGCCGCACGTGCCCATGTGCATGTCGTGATGGGCGTCCCAGAGCCCGTCGCGGATCATCGAGTCGATCAGTTCGCCGTGGCCCATGCGATATCCCTGGCGGGCCTTGGGCAGCAGGTAGGGCGCCTGGCTCATGCTTTCGGTTCCGCCGGCCACCACGACCGAGGCGTCGCCGCACCGGATGGCCTGGTCGGCCAGCATGACCGCCTTGAGGCTCGAGCCGCAGACCTTGTTGATCGTCAGGGCGGGTACCTCCACGCTCAGGCCCGCGCCGATGGCCGACTGCCGGGCGATGTTCTGTCCGCAGCCGGCGCTGAGCACGTTGCCCAGAATCACCTCGTCGACCTGGTCGGCCGCGACCTTCGCCCGTTCGAGCGCCGCCCTGACGACGACGCCGCCGAGAGCCGGCGCGGATACGTTGGCCAGCGATCCGGAAAGGCTTCCGATGGCGGTGCGAACGCCGCCGGCGAGGAACACGTCTTTTCGCATGAACGATCTCCCGTGCGTCGGCCCCTTGGGCTACTGAATGGTCCAGCCCCCGTCGATCACGATGCATTGGCCGGTGATGTTGCGGGCCGCGTCGCCGGCCAGGAACTCCACCGTGGCGGCGACCTCCTCGATGCTGATGAACTGATGCTTCGGCATCGGCTTGAGCATGATCTGGTCGATCACGTCCTGCTGAGAGATGCCGTGGGCCTTGGCCTGGGCCTCGATCTGGGCGTCGACCAGCGGCGTCCGGATATACGACGGGCAGATGGTGTTGACCGTGATGTCGACGTCGGCCGTCTCCAGGGCCAGAACCTTGGAGAACCCCACCAGCCCGTGCTTGGCGGCCACGTACGCGGTCTTGAACGACGAGGCCACCAGCGAATGGATCGACCCGATGTTGATGATCCGTCCGAACCCGTTTTGTCGCATCACCGGGAGCACCGCCCGGCTCATGCGGCAGGCGCCTTGCAGCATCACCTCGATGAGCAGGTTCCAGCGATCCTGCGGAAACTCCTCCAGCCGGGCCACGTGCTGCAGACCGGCGTTGTTGATCAGGACGTCAATCCGCCGGCCTTGAAGCTCGCGAAACAGCGATTGGACGCTTTCGTCGCTGGTCACGTCGAGCGCGTGCGACGACCCGGACGCTCCCGATCCCAGCAGGGCGAGCGTTTCGGCCGCCCGCTCGGCGAACCGGTCGGTCACCAAAACGCGGTGCCCGCTCGCGCTCAGCGAAACCGAAAGTCCGCGGCCCAGCCCGCTGCCGGCCCCGGTGATCAAAACGTTCAGACTTCGCCGGCTCATGCGTCCTTCTCCGCTTGCCCGCGGCAGGCTTCGTAATCCGCCCGCAACTTCCGGCGCATCACCTTATTCGATGCGGTCCGCGGCAGTTGCTCGACGATCCGCACGTCGGTCACCCGGAACAGCGGGTTCAAGTCCTTGCGGATCGCCTGTTGCATGTCCTTCAGCCATGCGTCGGCCGGCCGATCGTGGTGCGCGTCGACGACCGCATAAACGACCAGAAGACTCGGCCCGCCGCCCTCGGGCTCCGCGGCGATGGCCGCCACGTCGCGCACGCCCTCCAGGCGGCCCAGGACGCGCTCGATCTCGGCCGATGACACCTTGATACCTCCAAGGTTCATCGTGTCGTCCGCCCGACCATGCGCGCGGTAATAACCGCCCGCCAACCGTTCCATCTGGTCGCCGTGCCGGCGAAGCACCTGCCCGTCCGGTCCGGGCGGCACGTCCTTGAAGTACACCGCGTCGTGATCGGTGTTGAGCAACTCGACCGACAATCCCATGGCCGGCGTAATCAGGAACAGCTCGCCCACCTCCGCCCAGGCACCGGTCTCGTCCAGAATCACAAAATCGCTGCCGATCGCCGGCCCGGAGAAGGTGCTCGGCGCGTTCGGCTGAATGACCGTGCTGGTGATGTATCCGCCGCCAACCTCCGTGCCTCCGCAATACTCGATGATCGGCCGATAGCCCGCCACGTGCATCAGGTAGTGCATGTCGTCCGGGTTCGAGCATTCGCCCGTCGAGCTGAACGCCCGGATCCGGCTCCAGTCGAGTCCCTGGATACATTCGCTCGCTCGCCATTGGCGGACCAGGCTGGGGACGACCCCGAGCATGTTCACCCCCGTCTTCTCCACGAACTCGCAGAACGGACGCCCCGTCGGAACGTCATCGAACAGCGCGATCGTCCCTTGGTTGATCAACGTGGCGAAAACCAGCCAAGGCCCCATCATCCAGCCCAAGCTTGTCGGCCAGCAGATCACGTCGCCGGGGCGGATGTCGTGGTGGTAGTATCCGTCCGAAGCTCCCTTGATCGGAGTCGTGTGATTCCAGGGAATCGCCTTGGGGTCGCCGGTCGTTCCGGAGGAAAAGAGAATATTGATCCAGTCGCCGGGCGAGCAGACGCGGGGTTGGAACCCGGTCTCATCGCTGAGGAAGTCGCGCCACCTCAGATCCTCGCGCCGCAGGTCCTCGGGACCGGCGGGGGCCTGTTCGGGACCCTCCAGCACGATGGCTCTGGGACCATCCGCCTGAACCACTTTTTCATACAGGGGCAACCTACGCCCGCCACGGCACATGTGGTCGGCGGTGAAGACCGCCTTCGCCTCCGACAGTTCGAGTC
>JAPKGY010000118.1 GCA_026647385.1 Phycisphaerae bacterium
CGTTCATCATCCGCTGGCCGGAGGGCCTGGGACGGACCGGACGCAATCTGTCCGCTCCGATCGGAACGCCGGACATCATGCCCACCCTGCTGGGGTTGTGCGGCATCCCCGTGCCGCCGACGGTGCAGGGCGAGGATCGTTCCGCATGGCTGCGGGGTCGCGAGCCGGACGCGGATCGCGACGCCCTGATCTGCTGCGTCACGCCGTTCGGCGAGTGGGCCCGCAAGCACGGCGGACGCGAGTATCGCGGCCTGCGCACCAGGCGTTACACCTACGTCCGCGCGCTGGATGGCCCGTGGCTGCTGTACGACAATCAAGAGGACCCTTACCAGCGGAAGAATCTGGTCGGCCAGGAGCAATACGCCGCCATTGCGGCCGACCTGGAATCGCGATTGCAGGCGGAGCTGAAGCGACAACGGGACGAGTTCCTGCCCGGCGCGGAGTACATCCGGAAGTGGGGCTACGCGACGGACAAGAACGGAACGGTTCCTTATCGACCGTGACAGTCATCTGCGCTCAGCATTCCCGCGGGGAGGAGGGATTCATGTCGGGGCGGCGATACGTTGTCGGCCTGTGTCTGCTGTTGCCGTCGGTGCTGATGGCGGCGGACGACCATCGGCCGAGCATCCTGCTCATCACCGGCGACGACCTGGGGCATCAACTCGGCTGTTACGGCGACCGGGTGGCCACCACGCCGCATATGGATCGGCTGGGCCGGGAGGGGCTGCGCTTTACGCAGGCGTACGTGACCCAGTCATCGTGCAGTTCGTCTCGCAGCAGCATCCTGACGGGGCTCTATCCGCACCAGAACGGGCAGATCGGCCTGGCCCATCTGGGCTACCGCATGAAGAGCGATACGTGGCCGACGTTGCCCGGGCAACTCGCCAAGGCCGGCTACCGCACGGGTGTGATCGGCAAGGTGCACGTGGGGCCGGATCGGGCTATCCGCTTTGACTTTCGCAGAAACGACATCGGGCAAACCCGCGAGATCCCGCAGGTCGAGAGAAATCTTGCCGAGTTCCTGGCGACGGTGAAGGATCGCCCGTTCTTCCTGATGCTCAACCTGTTCGACCCGCACGGGCCCTTCCTTCGCGACGTGCAGGGCAGCCCGAAGGTGAAGGTGGAGCCCGGGCAGGTCACGCGCTTCCCCTTCCTGAAGGCCGACCCTGCCGACGCCAAGGAGCGGATCGCGGATTTCTACACGTGCGTCAATCGAATGGACGAGATCATCGGTGCGGTCATGAACCTTCTGGAAAGCAGAGGCGCGGCGTCCAACCTGCTGGTCGTCCTGGTGGGGGACAACGGCCCGCCGTTTCCCGGCGCGAAATGCTCGATTTATGAGGCCGGCCTGCGCGTGCCGTGCATCGTCTGGTATCCGGGGCGCGTCCCGCGGGGTAAGACGTCCGACGCGCTGGTCTGCCTGGTGGACCTGATGCCAACGCTGCTCGAAGCCGCCCAGGCCGAGATCCCCGCCGGGCTGGCGGGTCGATCGCTCTGGCCGGTGTTGCGAGGCGAGGATGCGGGCTGGCGCCAGACCCTCGCGGCTGAATACACCTCGCACGAGCCGGACATGTACTTTCCGCAACGGTCCATCCGCGACGGTCGCTACAAACTCATCGTCAGCCTGATGCACGATGCTACGGTCTCGAAGAAACGCGAGTACGACGGCGCGCCGCTCGCTCGATTGTTCCCGCGCTATGCCAATACCCCGCCCGTCGAACTGTACGATCTGAAAGAAGACCCCTGGGAGACCCGAAACCTCGCCGGCAGCCTGCAGCATCAGGAGATCCTGAAAAGCCTGACCGCGGAGCTTCACGCCTGGCGCAAAGCCACTCAGGACCCGCTGCTCGAGCCAGCCGAGTTCGAGAAGCTCACCGCCTGGCAGATCCCCTTCAGCCAGGCCTACGCAAAGCGGAAGACAACCTCAACGCAACCCGGCCGCGAGGGACCGAAGAATTGACCGAAAACGCGATCCAGCCGAGGTGTGGAACCTGAGACAACCGTCTGCGTCCTCCATGTCGATGTCCGTCCCCGTTGTCAACGCCTGAGGAGTGCAAGGAATGACAGGCCCCATCGACCTCGATCAATGAGGAGAAAAAAGAAAGAGCGTGCTTTTCGATCCGGAGACTCGGAGCCGAAGACGCGTGGGACACACGCCCCCGTTGCGGGTACCGCTGATTGCTTCGAGGATCGGCCAAGCCCGGCGCGGATCGCTGGCGGGTTGGTGCGGATGGGTTTACACTACGGCTGTGGGACTGGACGAACTCTTCGAGAATGCGGCGGCGTTTCCATTCCCTGAGGGAGTGCCTGAGAAACCCTGCGAGAGGGGGACAGTCCCCATTTCGCAGGAAGCCTCCGACGAACCGGACCAACAGGATAACCACACTCCGTTCTTGCCCCGGCGAAATGCGGACAGTCCCCGGGCTTCTCGCTCAGCCTCTCGAGAACAGCCGGGCACCGCAGCCGCGGAAAACCTGTCGCCTCCCGATGCACCGGCGCAGACCGCTCCCCACATCCCAACCGACGCCGGCACCGCGAAACCACCCTCCCCGCGCGATCCGCTGCCGGGGGTCGGGGGGGTGTACCTGCTGACGGACGCGGAGGATCGGATCATTCAGTTGGCGTCGGCCGGCAATCTGCGGCGGGCGCTGCAGGTCCGGTTGGCGCCGCCGACTGAGGGCGAAGCGCAGCCCGCGGGCGTGCCCACGCGAAAACGCGCCGACCTGCGCCAGATCGTCCGGAAGATCCGCTGGCGGACGGCTCACTCCGCTTTCGAAATCAGCTACGAATACTGGCGGCTCGCCCGGGCGCTGCTGCCGGACGGTTACCTGAAGCAGGTTGCGTTCGGACCGGCCTGGTTCGCACACGTCGACCCGACGGCGGAGATTCCACGGTTCGTGGTCGGCAAGGTGCTGCGGAGCCCGCCGGGCATCGACCTCGGACCGTTTTTCACCAACGCCGATGCGACGCGATTCGTGCAGGTGCTCGAGGACGGCTTCGACCTCTGCCGGTACCACCACATTCTCGAACAGGCACCCCGGGGCACAGCCTGCGCGTACTTCGACATGGGCAAGTGCCCGGCTCCGTGCGACGGATCGATCCCGATGACGCGGTACCGCGAGATGATCGCCGACGCGCTCGCCTTCGCCGCGGGCGAGCGCAAGCCGACCTACGAACGATGCGAGGCGGGCATGCGCGAGGCCGCCGCCCGCCAGGCCTACGAGCATGCCGGCAAGCTCAAGCAGCGACTCGAACGGCTCCGCGAGATCGAGCACAAGTCGTTCGCACAGGCTGCCCCGATCGAGCGGTTCAACTATCTCATCGTGCAGCGCGGCGGCGGCAGAACGCGGGTCAGGCCGTTCTTCGTCCGCGGCGGCGCGATCGCACCGGGCGAAGCGGTCAGTCTGAAGCAGCTCGAGACGGTTGCGGGCCGGTGGATCGAGGCCACACGGGCGGCGTCCGGCGGCACAGGTCGTTTGTCGGACCAAGCCTACGGGCCAACAAGCTGGTCCATGCCACCGGGTGCGGCGAATACCGGCCAGGTTCGAGAATCAGCCGGTCATCCGCTCGCCGCACCCCTTTCGTTCGACCGCCAGGCCTTGTCGGAACAGATCTGGCTGGTGTCGCACTTTCTCGGCAAGAAGGAGCCGCCCGGGCTGTTCGTTCGCGCGGATCGGTTGCCGCCGGCCGACGAACTGCCCCGCATGATCCGCGAACGATTTCGCAAACCGGAGCCCGCCCCGCCGGAGCAATGCTGATCAGGGCGTAACTCGCCAGCCGCGCGCCAATCCGCGGGCACAATGGGGACAGGCACCGCCTCAAAACGATACGCCCGGCGACAGGAATTGCCTGAAACAAAGAACGTCCCGTGGCCGGAGATCCCACACGGACGGAGCCAGTCCCCATTTTGCCCACCCACGCGTGCTCTGCGTGAGCGGTCGGCGAGTCACGCCCTGCTGATTAACCGTGCCGGATGCGGTCGTTTCGCGACCTGGCCCCGCGCCGCCGCTTGGGGCTCGGATCACGCGTCAGCGACACCAGTGAGACTCGACTGGAACCCGCGTAAGAAGGGCCTTTTTGTGCGTCTCCGGCGTTTTTGCGCAGCCCAACGGCTTTTCCGCGTCCGCGGGAGTCTTTGATAGCCGTCAGAAGACCCAACAGGCACAAGAAAGACAGGCTGAGCGATGGGACTCGCCAGGGATGACCTTACTCCTAAAAACTCTGCGCGGAGGTCATCGGCCCCGCCTTCGAGCGCCGCTCCAGCCGGGCGTGGATGAACGCCTGGGTGGCGATGGCTGCGAGCACGACTGCGCCGGCGGCGAGGTACGGCGCGGGCAGTGCGATCTCCCTGGCCAGCAAGCCGCCGGCGAACGCACCGATGATGGACATAAGCCCGACGACGGCTTCGTTGATCGCGATATAGCCGGCTGCCCGCTCCGGATGGACCAGCGAGTGGAACACGAAGTAGAAGAAGAACGACCCGGAATAGATGCCGAACAAGACCGCGGCCACGAGGAAGCCCGTCGTGGTTCGCGAGGTGGCGAAGATCGCCAGGGCGGCTGTCCCGCACAGGCCGAAGCCGATCATCGGCAACGGGCGGTACATCCACCATCGCCCCGCGCCCAGCGCCAAACCGACCAGCGCCTGCACCGCACTGAGCAGGCCGAGCACGAGCCCCTGTTCGAACTTCGGGATCGTGCAGTCCTGGCCCGTGGTGGGGAAGACGCTGCGGATGACGGCGATGGCGATGCAGCCGACCCCGCCGAAGACCCAGCTCATCCACGCGAGGTCGGGCCTGGCAGCGTATTCGTTCGGGATGAGGGGCGATTGGTCGGGGATCTCGAGTTCGGACTTTGAGTGCTGGCGGTGAAGGCGCCGGTGTATGGCGAACAGGGCGACGGCCACGACCGCGCAGGTGGCGGCGTTGAGCAGGTGGTATCCGCTCCAGCCGAGCGGCTCCCACAACCAGCCGGCCAGGAACGGCCCGATCGCGAAACCGGAACTCCACGAACACGTGTAGAGCCCCACGCTGACCGTGATCACGCGTCGCTTGCGTTCGCCGACGGCCTTCATGAACACCTGGAAGGGCGTGAAGAAACCAGCCATGGTCACGCCCATGCAGGAGACGAACACGTACATGAGTCGCAAATCGCGGACGCCGGCCAGCAGGAGCGACAGCACGGCCGTCAGGCCGCACGCGGCCACCAGCAGGCAGGCGGCGTTGCGTTTGGTCACGACGCGCCCGATCCCCAGGGCACTGAACATGTAGACGATCGACCACGCGGTGATCAGGTTCGACACCTGCGAGGGCGTCGCCCCCTGCTGGGCAGCCCAGACCGTGGTCATGAACAGAACGCTCGCCAGCACCGTATCCATGACGGCGGGGAATACGTATATCAGGATCGCACTCATGCTCGGATCGCCATCGGGGGCCAGGAAAAAGACAAGAAGATAACGTCAAGGCAGCCGCGACACAAAGGAAGAAGATTCAGACGGCGTTCGGCGGATCGCCGACAGGGCAGGCAATGAGTTGCGCGGCACGCGTGGCATGAGCTGCCCTGCAAACCCGAGTTCACTCCGTCGCCTCAAACAGCTTGCGCACATAGGCGATGTTGGTGCGCGTATCCGCCACGATGTCGGCGGGGCTGGACGTCTCGAGCACGATCCAGCCGGGATAGCGAATCTCCCGGAGCGTACGGGCCACCGCAGGCCAATCGACGGCCTTGCTCGCGCCGAGCAGCGGCGTTCGCTCCTTGAAGTGGACCTGGCAGATGCGGTCCGCGCCGAGCAGCTTGATCTCCTTGAGGACGTCGTGCTGGCGGGTCACGCCGGAGTTGAATACGTCGTAGTAGACCTGGACCGCCTTGGATTTGACCGCGTCGATGATCTTCAGATGATCCTCGGCGGACAGATAGCTCTCGATCCCGAGGATGACGCCGGCCTTCTCCGCCCGCGGGGCCAGCTCGGCCAGCGCGTCGATCACCCGCTGCATGTCGATCGCGTTTTCCGCGCGAAGCTCGCCTTTGCCGAAGAACGCCAGCAGAATACATCGCGCCCCCAGCTGGCGGGCCACGTCAATCGTATCCGCCACCCAGAGGGCGGCCCGCGGCTCGGACATCAGCGGCACGTGATTGAGCAGCCCCATCGCCACGGAGGGAATTAACATCCTTGTCTTCTTGGCGGCTTCCAAGTACTGCTTTTGCACTTCGGGCCGGCGCAGCCAAAGGCCGTTGTCCGGCTCCCCGATGCTCACTTCGACGCCGTCCAGGCCCATTTCGACCGCCAGATCGAACGCGCCCGGGTCGAGCTTCTTCATCGACCAGTCGCACATGCCGATCTTCAGCGCCGTCCGGTCCGAGGCCGCTCGAGACGCCTGCTCCGCCCGCAGCCACGGACCGAGCGCCGCGCCCGCCATGGCCGCCCCTGCCCCGATCAGACAATCGCGTCGCGTGAGTTCCATCCGTCGCCCACCTTCCCGGCCCATGCCGTAACATGTCACCGACCGTCCCCAGTCAAAGAGCGGAACAGTCCCCTTTCATAAACAACTTTGGCCGTATCGGGGCGATCGTGCCGTTCTCGGTAAACCAGCCTCGCCCGGCCCTTGTGGTCCAGCCATCTTGGTTGTGGTGCAGGCATCGGGTTGTGGCGCAGGCATCTTGCCTGCACGGTCCAGTCAAGTCGCCACGGCAACCCACCTGCGGAGAGATGGCTGCACCCCAACGACATTCTCTTACCTGAAACGGCAATAGCGCGCCAAGACCAGCCCGTGTCCCGCCAAAATGGGGACCGTTCCCGGTCTCTCGCATCTTCATCAGCGCGGCGCCAGCTCCGCCAGGGTCTTGAAAACGATGGGTATCATGATTTCCTTGTGCTCGGGATCGTCGGTCTTCAGGACGATCTTCTCACCGGTCGGCGAGGCCTCGAAATCGAGCGGCACGCTCACGTGCAGTTGATAGGAAAGCCCATCCGGTTCCGGGAAGAACTGAGTCATCAGTTTCGGACTGCTCCGCTCGACGGCCAGGACGTGGACGGGTTTGTCCCCGTTGTTCGAGATCATGATCCCTTTTTTCTGGACCCGCTTTTCGTTCTTGAGGAACAGCACCTGGCTGGGCTCGATCTCGAGCCGTTGCGGCATGAACAGGTTGCAGGGAACTTCGACGATCTGCTGCAACGGGCTGTCCGTGAAGATCCGGATGACCCCACGGTTGTTGCCGGGCTCGAAGGGCGGCTGTGCGTTCACGACCAGCCGGGCGAGCTTGCTCTCGGGAATCGGCTCGAGTTCGGCGCGGAACCTGGGCGAACTCGACTCGGCCTTGAGATACTTCACGTCGCCCTCGCCGTTGTATTCGATCTTGATGACCCGGGGAAGCGCGTGCATGGCTCGACGGTTCGAGAAATCCGCGCCGACGGCCGGCTCGATCTCGAAATACGACCGGGCCATCCCGGTGATCGACACCGAGACTCGCGGGCGACTCGGGTCGTTCGACTCGATGGTCACCAGCCGAGTGAATGGTCCGGGCGTTTTCGGAACGAGCACCTTCACCCGGACCACGCCGGAGGCCCCGGGTGCGACCGCGGCCGTATGGTTCGGCTCGACCACCGCGTCCTCGCCGGCGGTGACCCGGGTGATCGCCAGCGGTTCGTTGCCGCCGTTGCGGAAGTAGATCTCCTGCGTAACCTGCTCGCCCGGTATACGCTTGCCGAGCGCGAGCGGAACAGCGCTGATATCGATCACCGGCCCGTTCGATGCGGCCTGCCAATCCGCGGAGATGAAGGGACAGCGCCTGGAGGGCTTTCTGTCCGAGGGGTTTCTGGCGCTGCTGCACAACTACATGCAGGCG
>JAPKGY010000119.1 GCA_026647385.1 Phycisphaerae bacterium
ATCGAGACCAAGCGGGCCGAGGTCGTCCGCCGCCGCGAGGAAAGGCCGCTGCCGGACGTGCGAGCGGCTGCACGCGACGCCGCGCCGCCCCGCGACTTTTGCGCGGCCCTGGCTGGCCCGGCTGCTCGCGGCATCCACGTCATCGCCGAGATCAAGAAGAAGTCGCCCTCCGCCGGCCTGATCCGTGCCGACTTCGACCCGGCAACCATCGCCCGGATCTACCACGCCCACGGGGCCGGCGCGCTCAGCGTGCTGACCGACGAGCCCTATTTCGACGGCCGCCTCGAATACCTCGAACAGGTGCGGGCAGCCGTCCCGCTCCCCGTGCTCCGTAAGGACTTCATGATCGACCTCTACCAGGTTTACGAAGCCCGGGCCGCCGGCGCGGACGCCATTCTGCTCATCGGCGAGGTCCTCGACCCGACACAGATGCGAGAGATGCTCGATCTGGCGGTCGAACTCGACTTGAGCGCGCTGATCGAGGTGCACGAGGAGCAGACGCTGCACCAGGTGCTGGCCGCCGTGCCGCTGCCGACCGATCGGCGCATCCTGATCGGCATCAACAACCGCAACCTGAAGATCCAGCGGACCGACCTGTCCACCACCGAGCGATTCGCCCGCCTGTTGCCGCCGGGCACGTTGCTGGTATCCGAGAGCGGCGTGAAGACCCGCGAAGACGTCCGGCGTCTGATCGCCACCGGTGCCCGGGCCCTGCTCGTCGGCGAAGCGCTCATGCGCGCACCCGACATCGGGGCAGCCTTGGACAGCCTGCTCTAAGCAGACTTCCCCTTCTCGCCGAATGCGTGTTACCATCCTCGGGTCATTCGCAAGGAGGAATCCCGTGAACCACGCACTTTCACGTCGAATTGTGCTGGCCCAGGCTGTCGCAATCCTGGCGGGCGTTCTCGCACCCCCCGCCTTTGGGCAGGCGACCCAACCGACGCCCAGACGGCCGAACGTCCTCTGGATCTGCCCCGACCAGCAGCGATGGGACACGATCCACGCCTTGGGTAACAAGTACATCCGAACGCCCAACATCGACCGGCTGGTCGCCCACGGCGTCGCGTTCACCCATGCGTTCTGCCAATCCCCGATCTGTACGCCGAGCCGGGCCGCCTTTCTGACCGGGCGGTATCCGTCCTCGATCCGCGCGTGCATCAACGGCAACGACCACTGGGCCAACGGTGCCCCGCTCATCACCAAGACTCTGGCCGACGCCGGCTACGACTGCGGCCTGGCGGGCAAACTCCACCTGTCAGCCGCCCACGAACGCATCGAACGCCGACCCGACGACGGCTACCGGGTCTTCCACTGGTCGCATCATCCCTATGACGACTGGCCCGAGGGTCACGACTACATCAACTGGCTCCGCAAACAGGGCCTGGACTTCAGAACCCTTCACAAGAAGCACGGATTCATCCCCGAGGAATACCATCAGACTACATGGTGCGGCCTCATGGCGATGGATTTCTTCCGCGAGCATGCCGACGACGAGCAGCCCTGGCTCTTCAGTTTCAACTGTTTCGATCCCCACAATCTCTACGATCCGCCGGGCAATTACCTGGCACGGTTCGATATCCCGTCGCTGCCCGGACCGGCCTTCCGCGAATCCGACGTCTCCGCCCAGGAAAAGCTGTCCTCGCTCCGATTCCTCGCACCTTTCGCCCGGCCTGAAACCTTCGACGGCCGGAAACTCCAGGCCGAATACTGGGCCCAGATCGAACTGATCGACCACGTCGTCGGGCAAATGGTCGATGCACTCGAGAAAACGGGGCAACTCGAAAACACCGTGATCATCTACATGTCCGACCACGGCGACATACTCGGCGACCACGGCCTGCAAGTGAAAGGCTGCCGCTTCTATGAACCGCTGGTCCGCGTACCGCTGGTCATTTCATGGCCCGGGCGCCTGAAGCAGGGCCTGGTCAGCGACGCGCTGGTCGAGTTGATCGACATCCCTCCGACGCTGCTCGAGCTGGCCGGCCTGCCCCCGGACCCCGGGATGGCTGGTAAATCGCTGTGGCCTATCCTGACGGGCCAGGCCGACCCACGTCACCATCGCGACTTCGTCCGAAGCGAATACTTCCAGGCGCTCTTCGGGCCACCCAGTTACGGCACCATGTTCCGCGACCGCCGGTACAAGCTGGTCAATTATCACGGCACCGGCCTGGGCGAACTCTTTGACCTGCAGGAGGATCCGGGCGAGTTCAATAACCTCTGGGACGACCCCCAACACGCCGACGTCCGTTTCCAACTCATGGTCAAAAGCTTCGATTCCCTGGCTTTCTCGATCGACACCGGCCCCCCGCGCGTCGGCCGGTTCTGATTGGCCCGAAATGGCAGGCGCGGGCACGGAGGCATGACGGCTTGGCCCGGCAGAGCCGCAACCCAAGAGGGCTGTCAGAGGCGGGGAAACGCTTCTCGCGGCGCGAAGAAATCAAGCGTTTGTCGCACGAAGGGCGCGAAGATAGAGCAAGAGAAGCTCTCTTCCGCCGATTCCTTCGTGTGCTTCGTACTACGATGGCTCAGAATCTTCTCCGGGCACGAAAAACCAAATCGGTCCTGTTCACAAACGGTTGTGCCACAAGGATCTGTATCTCCGCGTCCCCGCGTCTCCGCATCTCCGCGTCACGAGGTTGGCGGGCCAAGCCCGCGCTGTGATCTTCGTGGTTGAAACAAAAAGGATCGAACCGCGAACGTTCGTGGCACAGAGCGGCAAAAGTCGGGTGCCACGTTCCCGCATCCGCCTCGGCGAGACTGCGCCGGAGCGGAGCTCGCGGGGCGTGTTCCAGGATGCAGACAGTCAAGGCAGGGCCGGCGCGTGTGCAAATCACACTTCAATCCCGCCCCAAAGATGGGTGCATCCGAAGCTTGGTGGCGAGGCTCGTCGATCCGGGTGACATGGGCTGGCTTGTCAGCCCGTGGCTCGCTCGCAAAGGCCACGGGCTGACCGGTCAGCTCGCCAGGCGCCTCGCCGTGGCGATCCATGCCACCCCAACCCACCGGTCCATGCCACTCTTCGACGGATACGCCCCCCGAAGATTTTCTCGCATTCTCGGGCTGGACGCGGGTGAATACGATCGGGTATAATAATTGGGGTCGACCGGCGAGGGATTGGGCTCGGCCAGGGGGAAGCCTCACGTCGCCTCCAGTACCCGTCGGGTCGCGCGGAGCAGTTCAAATCAGTACGGCTGATCGAAGGAGGGCACGTCCCATGAAGCGGTCAATCCGCACTGCGCTTCCACTGATCTTGTTTATTCTCATTGCCGGCCAGGTTTCGGCTGCCCCCACCTGGTGCAGCCAGAACCCCGGGGCCATCTTCTGCTTCGATTTCGACCGGGCCTGCGTGAGCCCGCCGCCCCCGCCCGAAGCCTGCCCGGACGATGCGGATCGATACGACCCCGCGATCCGCGGCGTCTGGCGTTACAACTCATGGAACTACAACACCAACAAGGCCTGCGGCTCCAACATGATCGGGGAGGAACTCGTCGCCATCCTTCCGAGCGATCCCTACGGAGGCCGCCACGCCAACGGCGGCGACGAGGGCGGCAACCTCGGACAGAACACCGTCGATCTCACCACCTACATCCAGGCGGCCATGCCCGGCAAAACGACCGCCAACGGCACGGATCAGCAGCCCCTCGTGCTGACGTTCACCATGGGTGCACTGGCCTACCACAAACTGCAGTTCAACAACGGCTACCTGGAGCTGTCCCTCGGCGATCAGACGGGACGGATCGATGATCCGGCCAAGGCGCCCACCGACTATGTCCTGGTCGGCGCCGATAACGGGACCGGCTGCTTCAATTGCAACGCCATGTGCAACCAGGCCGCCGGAGAATCCGCCTCCGATAACCCCTGGCCCACGATCTGCCAACAGGAATTCCCCCACCCTCTGTGCCCGCCCAAGCAGACCTTCGTCCGAAACACCCTCGCCATCGGCGCACTGGCCATGCTCGATAACAACCCCTGCCACTGCTGCAGCGCCCTGCCGCTGGACCCCAACTATCCCAGCTACGCACGCCAGTGCATCCAGGACGCCCGGACTCCCGATTTCCCCGATGGTTTCCAGGAGCCCACGAACATCCACCTGGCCTACTTCGACGGGCTGGAGTGGCGGATCCTCAGGGCCGGGATGGGAGGTCCGGGAAGCTATGGCGACTTCCGCTATGGCAACTATAACCTGTGGGGCGTCAACAAAAACGCCGAAGAAGGCTATGAAACCGTGGTACTGACCATCAAAACCAACACCGTGGACGTTTACCACAAGACCAAGATGCTCAACCTCGTCGAAGGTCGATGGGTCGAAACGTGGGCCGAAAGCCTCGCCAGGGACCTCCCCCGCCGGTATACGGGGGCCTTCAACAGGCTTCGCGCCGGCACCGACGAAAGCTGCGTGCTGAACAATGCCGCCTACACCTGCAATCCCGCCTACACAAACGGCAAAAAGAAGTGCAAGGTCATGAAGGAGGACACCTGCACGAGCGGAATCGCCCGGTCCAGATCCTCCTACGTCTCCTTCGACAACGTGAAGCTCAGCGGCGGCAGCGGCGGGATCCAGATCGGCGCGTGCTGCAAGAACAACGCCACGTGCGTCGAAACGGATTGGGACACCTGCGAAAACGTCCTGCACGGCCATTACCAGGGCCCCACCACCGCCTGTGCCGCGACAAGCTGCTGCCCCTATCCGTTCGCCGACGCCGATCTCGACGGCGACGTGGACCAGGACGACCTCGGAATCATGCAGATCTGCTACACCGGCCAGGGCGGCGGCACGCCGATCGGCTGCGAGTGCCTGGACCGCAACGACAAGGATGAACAGGGCGGAGACGACGCGATCGGCGACATTGACGTCCGAGACATCGGTGTCTTCGAGCAGTGCCGGTCCGGTCCGAACGTGCCCGCGGTGCCGCCGCCGCCCGGGTGCAGCCCTTGAGAGGTTTCGGATCGGGTACCGCGGAGGCGATCGGCGGCCTTCGGACAAAAGCGCATGGACGGGCTTCGTGAGCCCGGTTTTGGGAGAAAATGACCTTTTCGCAAGGGGAGGATTAGAGAGATGAGGCGTACGGTTGTGACCATCGGATTGGTATGGCTGTTCTGTGCCCCGGCCTGGGCGGGCACGTGGTGCGACAACTTCAACGGCGAGATCGCTCCCCTTGCGGTCTTCTGCGACAGCTTCGACAAATACTGCTCGGGATTCAACGATCCCTGTCCGCAGGACCCGATCTGCAAACCGTGCATCAACAATGCATGGCCCAGAAGCTCCTGGAGCTATCACAACAGCCAGAACGAGGTCTGCGGAAACACGATCATCCCCACGAACTTCCAGGCCCAGCTCACCAGCGTTTACCACGGCGCCGTGATCATGAACGGCGGGGATGAGGCCGGCACCCTGGGCCAGTCCACGCGATCCATGGCCACCGGCATCAAGGCCAAGTTCGGCACCCAGTACGACCGGGTCATGGGCACCGACGAAGCGCCGCTCGTGCTGGATTTCGACATGTCCAGCAAGATCCAGAGTGCGGCCGCCCTCCACCTGAGCAACGGGTACGTGGAACTGGCCCTGGAAGAGCACACACTCACCAAGCAGGAGTTTCTGGCTCTGGGTTATGACCCGGAAGTGACGCCGACGGATTACATCAAGGTCGGCGGAGCGGATGAGATGCTCGAGGGCTGCCTGAGCTGCTGGGGCATGTGCAGGAACCTCGGCGCGACCGACGGCCGGGCCCCGCACCACATGTGGCCGACCATCTGCCAGTCGTACAACGCCCGCAGGCCATCGTCCCTCTGCCCGAACCCGGCGGGCGGAGACCCCATTCCCTGCGGCCCGCCCTACTGCCCCGAGGTCCCCGCCGGCAAGCTCCATAAGACCATCGCCATCGGGGCCCTGGCCATGCTCGACCCCAACCCCTGCCACTGCGAGAATCCGGTCAAGCCGGACAACTCGCATTGCGGCCCGGGCAATACGTGCAATACCGCCACCGGGTTCTGCAACGTGGTCGGCGGCACCGCAAGGCCCTGCACCACGGATGCCGACTGCCCCAAGGAGATGCACGAGTACACCAACCACACCATGACGAACAAGCACCTGGCGTTCTTCGACGGCTGGAAGTGGCGAATCCTCAGCTCCGCCATCTTCGACGACGGCCAGGGCAACGGCATCCCCGGCGTGGTGGGAAGCGGCGACTTCCTCCTCGGCGACAAGATCGACCACGTCCGGCTCACCATCAAGACCTCAACCGTCCGAATCGACCACTGGAATACCCAGAACCGAGGGCAGTACGTCCTGTACGCGGGCAATCCGCTTTGTGAGCCGGACGCCAAACGGGACGATACCATCGCCGGAGGCGTCACCATCACGAACCCCGGCTCGGGTTACACCACCGCCCCGGTTGTCACGGTCGCGCCGCCGCCGGCCGGCCGGCAGGCGACCGTCACCGCCACCGTCAGCGGCGGCCAAGTGACCGCGCTCACGATCACCGATCCGGGCATGGGTTACGATTCCCCTCCCACGATTACCATCGCGCCGCCCCCGGCCGGCATCCAGGCGACCGCCGCCGCCACGCTCGGAGGCGCCGCCCATTACGAGCCCGCGCAGTCCAGTTGGGCTGACAACATCCCCCGCAAATTCCTCGGAGCGTTCAACGTGATCCGGCTCGGCAACTCCTCCAGTTGCCGGCTTTGCTCGTCGGACCTGGTTTCCGCAGGCGGCGATTTCGCCAACTGCGGGTCAGGCCAATGGAACGGCACCGATTACGAATGCACGGATTTCAACCAGAACTGGAACGCGGGCGCGACCTGGTGCAAGCGGATGTCCGGCATCAGCGGCTGCTACGGCACCAACATCGACGACGGCTCGGACTATGTGAATATCGACACCCTCGCGGTCACCGGCGGGACGGCCGACATCTCCATCGGCGCCTGCTGCAGGCCCGACACCACGTGCCTCGTCTCGACCAACGCGGACTGCACTCTGCTGGGCGGTCATTGGGTGGGCGGCGGCTCGACCTGCGAATCGGCTGACTGCTCCTGCGCGATCCCCTTCGCCGACGCCGATATCGACGGCGACGTCGACCAGGACGATTTCGGCCTGTTCCAGATTTGCCACTCGGGCCAGGGCGACGGCGTGGCCCCCGGTTGCGAATGCTTCAACCGCAACGGCGACTCGGCCGTCGACGACCTCGACTTCGCCGCGTTCGATGCCTGCTGGACCGGCCCGAACGTCCCGGCCGTCCCCCCGCCGGCCGGGTGCAACCCGTAGAACGCCTGCGGCGTGAACAAAACATCAAAGCCGCGGACTTCAACTCGCCACAGGGGAGTCACTAGGGCGACCCGCGCGGTTTCCTGGTTATTGCTGCATTCTCGGGGCCCAAGCTGGGTGCCGCGTGCCGCGCCCGGGTATCCGCCACGGCGAGACCGCGGGGCGCACTCTTCTTGTGCGCCTCCTCAGCAGGATTCGTGGGCAAGTTCTGGCTCTGGAAGCTGTCCAAGTGCGTGGTAGAGGGCGATTTCCGCCACTGCCGGCTCCCGGTAGCCATAGGCTTTTCTGAGGTTCAGTCTGACCTTGTAGTTCGAACCCTCCACGATTCCGCGTTGAACTCTTTTTTCGCCTTGAACCAGTTGAGAATCAGCTCGCGATGGCTGCGGATACTCCGGGCCACCGCCTTGATCGGCTCCAGCCGGCTACGCATGGCCCGACCCACCCAAGCGTCCAGGAAGCGGCCAGCCCTGGAGGGTGAGACGTACTCCCAGAGCAACTGGAGGCTCTGCTTGAGCAGATAGCCGCGCACGCTCTTCGGGTCATATTGCAGC
>JAPKGY010000012.1 GCA_026647385.1 Phycisphaerae bacterium
CGGCTCCCCGGCAGCATCGCCACCACGCCGCGCTCGAGAGGAATGCCGAGGCGTTCGCGCGCAGCCTGGTTTGGGTCACGACCGGTTGGCTCGGGCTGCTGATCGCGGCGGGATCGAGCGGACCGGCCCGGGCGGACCTGCTGACCCTGTCCGACGGCAGGCAGTTCGAGGGACTCGTCCAGTCGGACCGGGCGGACGCCGTCCGGTTCGAAACCGTCGTGTCGGGCATGCGGGTCACGATCGAGTTCAAGCGATCGGACGTGAAGTCCGTCGAGCGCAAGCCCCCTCCGGAGGGCTTTTTCGATTCGGCGGAACGCGAACCGCAGGCCCGCCGGCCCGCGGCCAGCCGGGAGGCGGAGACACTCTATTTGGAGGTTCCCATCGTCGGCCGATTTCGGGATACGGTTTTCGTCCAGGCCGTTCGGTCGGCGCTCGCCTACGCGAAGAAAAAGGGCATCCACCACATCGTCTTCACCGTGGACAGCGAAGGCGGCGCCGCCGAGGAGGCCGGCGCGATCTACCGGACGCTGACGGAGTTCGCCGACACGCTGCATTACCACGCCGTGGTCCGCAAGTGCCTGAACGACGCGATCGTCATCCCGTTTCTGGCCGAGACGATGCACCTGCTGCCCGACGCGGTCATCGGAGGAACCGAGCAGAAGCTCGAGAACCTGCCCCGCAAGTACGCGGCGAAGGACGAGCAACTGGTCCGCTCGCAGATCGCCAGCGACCTGTATGATGCGGCCCGCAAGCGCGGCCGCGACGGGCGAATCATCCGGGCCATGGTCGATCCGGAGGAGTCGCTGGCGGCCTGGATCGACGAGAAAGGCGAGGTCGCGATGGGAACGGCGGCGCCCAAGGGCATTTCGTCGGACCGCGTCATCTTCCAGGTCGGACCGGGCTCCGTGCTGCAGCTCAGCTTCGCCCAGGCAAGAAAGCTCGGAGTACCGGCGGTCACCGGCGGGGCGGATCGTCTCGGTGACGCGCTCGGCCTGTCCGGCTGGCACGAGGAGAGCAGCTACGGGCGGGATACGATGAACCGGACCATCGCCAGCCGCAAGCGGGCGGCCTCCAGCGCCCAGGCAAAATACGAGGACAAGCTGACCCAGAATATCCGCATGCGCGAGACGGCCTCCCGGGCGATTGAGACGAACTTGAAGCAGGCGGCCCAGTGGAACCCGACACAAGCCTCATACAAGACTTTGTCGGCCTTCTGGAGCTGGGAACTCGGCCTGGATTGGGACTCCCGGCTCTGGACGCCCGAGTCGCGGGCCCGGTGGCGGGACCGATCGGACGCGTGCGCGTACTTCCTGACGAAGGCCCAGGAGAACATCCGACTGATGATGCGCCTGGACAACGAGGCTGCGACGCTGGGACTTTCGCAAACTTTTCAGCCGGACGACCTGGCAGTCATGCTGGAAGACGTCGGCGTCAAGCTCGAAATGCTGAAGCGGCATCGAAACCGGGTCGGGGAGTGACGTCAGGATCGGTGTGGATACCGCTCCTTGCGACGGGCGTTCGCGAAGCCGCAGGGCACACTCTCACATCCGTGGTCGCGCGAAACATCACCGCGCGCCACGGTGCGGACTTGTTGCCGTTCCCCAGTGCTCGGGCGCGGTGGAATCCAGCGCCGCGATCCTGCGGACGTAAAGGTTAATCCCCGGCAAGGCGCTCAAGCCGTGAGCAACGATGCTGAGCAGCACGGTCATCATCACGACCATCCGGATGGCCGGTTCGCCGGGCAAATGCACTTCTCTCTCAAGATAGACCATACCGAGCACGATCGACGCCAGCCCTCGAGGACCGAACCAGCCCATGAACAACACCGTGGATTTACTGAGGTGCGTGCCGGTCAAGGCGATCGCCACGGGCAGCATGCGTATCACCGTCAGACTGCAGATCGCATAGAGCAGGGACGCCGGACTGAATTGCGCCCAATCCCGCACAACCAGCAGACCAAACAGGAAAAACACGAGACAATTGAGCAGCCGCCCCCAATGCTCGGTGAACTCGGCGGCGTGTTGACCGGCCTGCTTGAATCCGGCCTGCACCGCAAGGCCGGCCACGAACGCGGCAATGAACATGCTTGCACCGACGGCTTCAGACGTGATCACGCAGAGCAGGGGCAACGTCACCAGACCCAGCTGCTGGAGCGAACCCGCCATCCACTCCTTGCGGTGGGCCAGACCCAGGAGACCGCCTCCGACCAGACCGATCCCCAGGCCGACGAGGGTACCGAAGCCGATCTGCTCGCCCACGAACAGTGAGAGGACCCTGCCCGCCCCCTGGCTGCCGCTTTCGGCCAGGGCAATAAAGAACATCAGGAACGGAACGGCGAGTCCGTCGTTAAGGCCCGCTTCCACGTTAAGGGCCTGGCGGATGCGCTCGGGTACGCGCGGACTGTTGACGATGATCTGGCCGAGACCCGCATCGGTCGGGGCAAGAATGGCGGCCAGGATACCCGCTTCCCAGAAGGTGAGCTGTCGGAAGAGGGCCAGGGCAAAAAGACCGCCGAGGATGATGGTGAGCAACATCCCCGTGCTCAACAATCGGAGGGGCAGGCTTCTGTTCCCTTTCAAGACTTCGATCTTGACGTAGGCCGCATCAGTGAAGAGCGTCATCACCAGTCCGACTTCAGCGAGCCAAAGGAGAACTTCACGGTTCACGCCCAGGTCGCGCTGGCCGGGCAGGACGATCAGCGTCAGCATCCCGGCGACGGTGAACAGAATCGGCCCGGTCAGCACGGTTCTCTCCAGCCGGCGCGAGACGAGGCTGAATACGAACACCACCGAAACGAAAATCGCGACGAGGACCATTCAACGCACCTTCCGCACCGCCACGACGGTGAGATCGTCCGATTGAGGTAGCCCGGCGGCATGCCGTCGCACGGACTCAACGACGGTCGAAACGGTTTCATCGGCGGTCAGGCCGGCTGCTCGGCCGAGACACCCGAGAAGTCTCCCCTCCTCGAACAGCGTCCCGGCTGAATCGAAAGCCTCGGTCACCCCGTCGGTATAGAGGACGAGGGTATCACCCGGCAGGAGCGTCAGCATCTCGCTCCCGATCTCGGTTCCGGAGATGATGCCGGACACCATCCCGGTACAGGGCAGGATCGTGCGCGGTGAAACGCCGGCCCGAACAAGCACGGGGGGAGGATGCCCGGCGTTGGCACACGTCAATGTGCCCGCAGCCGGGTCCAGGATCATGCACAACAGGGTCACGAACATGCCGCGCGGGTTCTGCACCGCCAGGGCGTCGTTAAGGTGGGCCAGGATCTCCTCGGGCTGACGATACTGGCGGGCCATGGTTCGCAGAAAGGTGGTCGTGACCGCCATGAACAGAGCGGCCGGGATGCCCTTGCCGGACACGTCGCCGACGGCCACGAGCAGGCGGCCGTCGTCCAGACGGAGAACTTCGTAGAGGTCTCCGCCGACCTCGCGAGCGGGTTCGAGGGTGGCGCAGACGTCGAAGTCCGTGCCCGCCACGCAGGCGGCGATGTTCGACGGCAGAATGCCGAGTTGGATATCCCGGGCAACGGCCAGTTCCGCCGCCATCTTCTCCTTCACTGCATCGGAATAAGCCTTCGCCTTGAGAAGCGAGCGGACCCGGGCTTTGACCTCGAGGATCTCGAAGGGCTTGGTCAGGTAGTCGTTTCCGCCGACCTCGAAGCCGAGCGTCTTGTTCTTCACTTCGTCCAGCGAACTGAGGAACATGACCGGGATCTCCTGCGTGTTCGGCGCAGCCCGCAGGCGGCGGCAGACCTCGTATCCGTCCAGCCCCGGCATCATGATGTCGAGCAGCACCAGGTCGGGCAGGTACTTTTCCATGCTGCGCAAGGCGGCCTCGCCATCCAGGGCCACGCTCAACTTGTGATCGTCGCGGAGGGCTTGAACGAGAACGTCCACATTGGCCTTCACGTCGTCGACGATCAGCACGCGGCATTCGGAGAGGTCTTTCATTGCGATTTCCCCATCAGCCCCGCTTCGGAAATGGATCGGGCCTGCGCCTTTTTCGCCAGGGCCGCGAGTTTTGCCTCCAGGACGGGCAGTTCGAGCGGTTTCAGCATGTAGCCGTCGAAACCGCACTCGCGTGCTTTCCGCTCATTCATGTCGAAGTCCCGAGCGGTAATCGCGAGAACGATCGGACGGCCTCCGGCGTCGGGGAGGGCTCGAATGGCGGCCACCAGCGCATACCCGTCCATCCGCGGCATCTCGATGTCCGTCAGAACAACCTCGCAGGGAGATAGCCGGTACGCTTCATAAGCCTCTTGTCCGTCGGCGGCACCCCGCACCCAGGCGCCGGCGGAGGCCAATTGGCTCCGCATGATCTCCCGGATGACGTCCTGGTCCTCGACCACCAGAAAGCTCCGCCCCTTGACCATTGTTCCGGCTGACACACCTCCAAGCATCACGCGCTCTTCGTCGCAGTCGGCGTACGTGAGGGCGACATTGCGGAAGGTCTCGCAGACAGCCATGAACGCCTCGACCAGATCGGGGTCGAAATGCGTCCCCGCGCCGTTCCGGATCACCTCGACGGCTTCGGCGTGAGGGACCGGGGGCTTGTAGACGCGTTTACTGATCAGTGCGTCGTATACGTCGGCGAGGGCCATCAAGCGGCCCGACAGGGGAATCTCGTCCCCCTTCAGGCCGCGCGGGTAACCCGATCCGTCCCATCTCTCCTGGTGGGTGTAGGCAATGTCCCGGGCCATGCTCAGAAAGCTGGACCGACCCAGTTTCTCCTCGGTGATCCGCAGCGCCTCCTCGCCGAACGCGGTATGCCTCTTCATCTGCGCGAATTCACTGTCCTCGAGCTTGCCGGGCTTGAACAGTATATCGTCGCGCACACCCAGCTTTCCGACGTCATGGAGCGGCGCGGAGAGATGGAGCAGTTCCACGTAATCGTCATTGAGCTGCGCGGCGAACTTCGGATTCCGGCGCAGCTGGAGGGCGAGAGCCTTCACGTAAGCCTGGGTACGCTTGATGTGCCCGCCGGTTTCCGGGTCGCGACACTCGGCAAGCGTCCCCAGGCTCTCGATCATCACCGTCTGCGTGCGCTGAAGCTCGAGCGTGCGCTCGCGAACGAGCCGCTCGAGATCATCCCGGTGTCGCTTGAGTTCGATGTGGTTGCGCACGCGCGCCCGCAGGAGAGTCGGATTGAATGGCTTGGTCACGTAGTCGACGGCGCCGAGGGCGAGCCCTTGCGCCTCGTCCTCCGCATCCGTCAGCGAGGTCTGGAGGATCACCGGGATGCCGCGCGTGACCTCGCTCGCCGCGAGGCGGCGGCAGACCTCGTATCCGTCCATGCCGGACATCTGCACGTCCAGAAGGATCAGGTCCGGCTTGACTCTGCGTGCGATCTCCAGGGCGCTCTCTCCGTCCAGCGCAACGCTGAGCTTGTACTCGTCCCGAAGTGACTGAACGAGCACGTCGACGTCGGCTTTCACGTCATCGACGATTAACACTCGATACGTGGAGAAGCTTTTCAAGGGCCCGTTCCTCGTCTCATCATTCCAGAAGCCGGGCAACGATTCCGTTCGCTTCCTCGTACTCGTATCCTTCGATCAACTCGCGCACCCGGGCGAGGTCACCGGCGATGTCGGCGGGCACGCCGAGTCCGTCGAGTTCAGCGAGTGCCTCGCTCGATGCCGTCAGATCGAAGTTGCCCAGCGCCGCCGCCAGTTGCTCCAGAACCGCCCGCATCTTGAGAGGGTCGAACGGCGCCGTGGGTACCGCAGGGATGACGGCCGTTTCGTCCCGAAGCAGGTCGATCGAGCGAAAGACCGTCGCGGCATGCTCGTTCACGCGATGCAACAGGTCCTGGAGATCGCGGCGCCCTTCCCGGCCGGCGTGCTCGAGAGCCTTCGCCGCTGCCCTTAATGCCTCCGCGCCCAGGCTGCCGGCCGCTCCGGCCATCGCATGCGCGTAACGCGTGGCGGCCGTCACATCGCCCTTGGCCACGGATGCCCGTAAATCCTCCAGCGTTTTGCCCTGGCTATCCGCGAAACGCACCAGCATCCTGCGCAGGCTGTCGAAGCCGAGGCCAAGCCGGGAAAGCGTATCCGCCACGTTGATGCCTTCGAGAACGGGTACGGCGTCCCCGGTCGGCGCGGGAGTCGGCCGGGACGAGGTCGACTCCGAATCGGCCTGACCCACGTTGCGAGGCAGCCACCGCCGCAGTGTCGCGAGCATGGCCGTCCGATCGATGGGCTTGGTGATGTGATCGTTCATGCCCGCGGCTAGACAGGCGTCAAGATCCTGTTTCATCGCGTTCGCGGTCATGGCGATAATGGGCACATCGCGGAAAGCGGGATCGGCCCGCAACACGCGGGTGGCCTCCAGACCGTCCATCTCGGGCATCTGCATGTCCATCAGGATGGCTGCGTAGCGACCCGGGTTGCCGCGGGCCATCTCAACCGCCTCCCGGCCGTCGTCGGCGACGTCCAGCTCGATGCCCAGTCGGGAGAGCAGCTCCAACGCCACCATCTGGTTGGCCTCGTTATCCTCGGCCAGCAGGGCGCGCACGCCGACGAATTCGCGATCCAGGGGCACGTCGAGCGCGCGGCGGACGGCGTGGACCTTTGCGCCCTGGGCTTCCACCAGAGAGTTGAACAGCGACGAGGCTGTGATCGGCTTGGGCAGAAACACATTGACGCCTGTTTCGGCGCAACGAGCCTCCTCTTCCTTTCCCGCGTAGGCGCTGATGACGATGATCGGCAGCGATTTTGTTTCCGCCCGCTCGCGAATGCGGGCCGCCGCCTCGATGCCGTCCATGCCGGGCAGCATCCAATCGAGGATCACGAGACCAAACGAATCGCGGCTGTCTGTTGCGTTGCGTCGCTCCAGAAGGGTCAAGGCCTCCTCCGCCGTTCCAACCGCCACCACGGGGATTGACCAGCCCGTCAGAAGCATGCTCAACAGCTCTCGACTGGTCTCGCTGTCGTCAACGATCAGCACCGGATGCTCCCGCACGCCCGGAGGCGCCACACGGACCGGCGTCTCCTGCGCCTCCTCGAATCCGAGGCGGGCGGTGAAGAAGAACGTGCTGCCGACCCCGGGTTTGCTTTCGAGCGTGATATCGCCGCCCATCATTCGCGCGAGCCGTCGGCTGATCGCGAGCCCCAGGCCCGTGCCTCCAAACTTTCGCGTCGTCGAAGTATCCGCCTGGCTGAAAGCCTCGAAGAGTCTCCCCTGCTGCTCTTCGGTCATTCCGATGCCTGTGTCCCGAACGCTCAGGAGCAGATCGAGCTTGCCTGGCGGCGTGGCGCCGCCAGCCGGAGAAGCGCCGGCGCGAGAGACCTTGACGACCACCTCCCCCTTGTCCGTGAACTTGAAGGCGTTGCCGATCAGGTTCGTCGCGACCTGCCGGAACCGCAGCGCGTCGCCGACGACGCGGTCGGGCACGTCCGCCGGCGCGTGCACGATGAGCTCGACGTGCTTTTCAATCACCCTCGAGCGAAATGTCTCGGTGACTTGCTCCAGTTCGTGTCGCAGGCTGAAGGGCGTCTCCTCCAGCTCGAGCCTGTCGGCTTCGATCTTTGAGAAGTCGAGAATGTCATTGATGATGCCGAGGAGGTTCTTTGCCGAGGAGTGGGCGACGCTCACGTACTGCTGTTGCTTGGGGGTCAGCTCGGTTTCCAGAGCCAGGCCGCTCATGTTGATGATGGCGTTCATCGGGGTGCGGATTTCGTGGCTCATGGTCGCCAGGAAGGTGCTCTTGGCCTGCGTCGCCGCCTCGGCTTTCTTCATGGCCGCGCGCAGTTCCTCCTCGAGTCGCTTGCGTTCGGTGATGTCCACGAGAAGGCCGATCAGGCCGCCAGGACGCCCGTCGGCGAGGCGGAAGCCGTCCACGGAGTACAGGGTCACGTGCATCTGCCCATCGGCATACACAATCGGCAGTTCGTAGCTCAGGCGGCTTGCGTCCCGAATGACGGCGGTGTCCTCGGCGTGAAACTTCCCTCGGTCTCCCACGCTAATGTAGTCCAGGTCGAGCACCGTCTTGCCTCGCAAACGGTCGCTGTCTATCGAGAAGGCATTCTGGTAGGCGGTATTGCAGCTCAGATAGCGCGCCTCGGCGTCCTTGATAAACATGGGGTACGGAATGCTGTTCAGCAGGGCCTGCTGAAACAGCAGCCGGTCCTGCAACTCCATCTCGGCTCGCTTGCTTTCGGTGATGTCCGTGAACATCGCGAACGCGCCGATCTTCACACCGTGTTCGTCCAGGAGCGGACTGGCGCTCACGTGGCAGGGCACGAGAGTACCGTCGGGTCTGAGTAGCGAAATCTCGTAGGAAGTGGCCTCTCCCCGCGCCCGCCGCGCGATGTGCTCCTTGAAGATGAGGGTGTTCTCCTCATCGGTGAACTCAATAATGCTCCGGCCGTGGATTTGGTCGCGCGGACGCCCCAGGATCTCGCACAGCGCGTCGTTGACCTCCACCGTCATGGAGTCGTTGTCGACCAGCCAGAAGCCCTCGGTGCATGTCTCGATGATCCGACGAGTCTTGTGTTCGCTGGCCGCCAAGGCCTGCTCGTTGCGCTTGCGCTCGGTGATGTCCGTGAAGCTGATCACCGCCCCCACGATCACCCCATCCTTGAGGATCGGCGTGGCGCCGTACTCGACGGGGACTCCGGCACCATCCTTGCGCCAGAGGTACTCGTCATCGACGCGGCTTGCCTTGCCGTGGTTGTAGGCGGCAAACATGGGGCATTCTTCCATCGGGTAGTCGCTGCCATCGGGACGGTGGTGGTGAATGAGGCTGTGTGACGGCTGGTCGACGAGTTCGTCAGCCGCGTAACCGAGCAACCGGCAGGCGGTCGGATTCACGAAGGTGATCCGGCCGTTCGTGTCGACGCCGAAGATGCCTTCCGCTGTGGAATCGAGGAGAAGGCGCGTGTGCTCCTCGGCTTTCCGCCGTTCCGCGCTCTCCATCGCGAAACGAAGTGCGTTGGCCACCGTCTCGGACGCCTTCTCCAGCCATCGCGTCTGGATTTCCGTGAGCGGCTTGAACAGGCAAAGCTCCATGACCCCGACCTGCACTTCGTTGGCCAGGAGGGGATAGGCGAGGATGTGCGAAGGAGGCACGACACCGAACCCGAAGTGTACGCGGAGGGCGCCCGGGTCGGGCTCGCTGAAGATCGGCCGTCGGGATTCCGCGGCCTGTCCGACGATGCCGCTGCCGAGGGAAAAGGATTTCGGGATATCGGCGTCGTCCGGGTAAGCGTGTGCCGCAAGGCGATGGAAGGCGCCGTCCGAACCCGCGACAAACAACGCTCCCATGGGCGCCGCCAGAAACTCCACCGCGCCCGCCAGAGCCCGTTCCGCGACCTGAGCGACATTCAAGTTCCCTCGAAGGTTCGTATTCAATGCTGAAAGACTCGACTCCAACGTGACACGCCGCTGCGATTCCTGTGTGAGTCTTTCCAGTTCGCTCGCACGGGCGGTCAGTTCCGCGGTGCGGTGCTGAACGGTCTGTTCCAGGTGTTGATTCAGATCCGCCAGGCGTTGCTCGCGAACCTTGATTTCGCGAGCCATTTTCTGGAAGCTGCAGGCAAGTTCGCCCAGTTCGTCCTTTCGCCGGGGGAGGTCGCCCAGTAGTTCATCCTGGAAAGTGCCCTGCTCGATAGCGATGGCCGTGCGGGTCAGGCCCGACAACGGTTGCCCGAGTCGCCATGCGATGGCGGACACGACCACAATCAGCGCAACCAGGCCGGCCACACCGATGAAAAGGGAACTGATAGTCAACTCCCTCACGGGAGCAAGCATGGCGGCCTCGGAGATGTTGAGAACAATCTTCCAGCCGGTCAGCGGGGAAGTCGCCCAGTAAAGACGCCGGGTCTCGCCGTCCATCTCGATCAGGGTAAGCCCTTCCGGGGCTGCCGCGATGGCCCGCCCACCCGGAAGACCGGTCAGGTCGGCGCCGGGGAATCCCTTGCGCAGCATGAGTGTCTCTTGAGGATGCGCCAGAATCCTGCCGGCGCGGCTGACGAGAAAGGCATATTCAACGGAGCGGGTATCCGCTCGCCCGTTTCCCCGCGCTTCATAGACGCGGACCGAACGTATCATGTTGCGGATTGAGTCCAGCGCGAGATCGGCCGTGGCAACGCCGATGAAGTTGGAGTTTGAACTGGCATCGATCATCGGCACCGCGAGGGTCACCATCGTGATCTCGGAGCCGCCCTCGTCGAAGTAGGGTTCGGTGACGTAGAAGGTCTGCAATCGCCTGGTTGCGCTGTACCACTCCTGTTTCGGGTCGTGGTAGTCGTACCCCACACGCGTCCTGTTCGGCCAGCTCTTGCGGTCCACCCATGGCATCGAGTCCTCTTCACGCCAATCCTTATGCTCGAAGGCCATGGCGAGGCCGTACACCTCGTCCTGCGGCACCTGGGAGAGGAGCTGGGCCATCAGTGGAATCATGCCAGGGTCGGGATCGCGACCGTGAACCTGCTGGCGGCTGGCCGTGCTGCGGGGCAACATGCCGATGCGAGCGATGAAATCGTCCACCCGTCGTGCGGCGGCTCGGGTCTCGGAGATGGCGTTGGCGTTGGCCTGCCGGTCCAACTCGGTGCGCCCGGTGCGGTAGTTAAGCAGCACTGTCAACCCAAACACCAACCCCGCTGCAACGCCTGCACTCAGTTGAAGCCTGCGGGCAATACTATGGTTGGAGAATAGTGTTTTCATCGGAGGGCCTCTGGTGGTCATTCGTCGCGGCCCCTGTCGCCGGTCGCTGGGCTCGCTCAAACTGTCGGCTCGATAGCGTCAACGGCCATCTCGACTTGCCCCGAACAGGCCCGCATCCCCACCGCACACAGGCAATCTCCGCCACCCGGCAAACGGTGCGACACAATCCGCCTGCCCTATTGTAATCGGGGCCCCGTAGCGCAGGAACGTTGCAAAGTGGGCCCGCATGACGACAAAACCTGCCGTCACCGACGGCACCGAGCCTGCTTTACGATTCCGCTTATTCCGGCACGCCCCTTCGGCTTCCGCCGGGGCGACACCGCCAACCTGGACCGCACGGGCGACGCGAGGCTGCGTACGATCAGTTCGACGGCCTCCTTCGCCGAATCCGTCACGCGGACGAACCCCAGTTCTTCCTTCCCTACCGCACCCTCCCTGATCTGATGCCGGGTAAAGGGCCTCAGCGGACGCCAGAACCGCGTACCCATGCCGATCACGGGGAACGGTCCGATCTTGTTGCATTGGATCAGGGTGCCGGCCTCGTACATCTCGTCGAGCGTGCCCAGACCGCCCGGCATGATGACAAAGGCGCACGAGTACTTGACGAGCATCACTTTGCGCACGAAGAAGTAGTGAAACTCGATGCTCTCATCCACGTACGGATTCGGTTCCTGCTCGTGCGGAAGGATGATGTTCAAGCCGATGGACTTTCCGCCGGCCTCATGCGCTCCGCGGTTGGCCGCCTCCATGATTCCCGGCCCGCCGCCGGTCAGAACGGCAAAACCCGCCTTCGCTAGTTCCCGCCCCACTTCGACGCCCAGCTTGTAGTAACGGTGCCCGTCGTTGAAGCGGGCCGAGCCAAAAACCGTCACCGCGGGACCGAGCTTGTGCAACCGCCGAAACCCGCGCACGAACTCATCGTGGATGCGCGTGAGCCGCGCCTTCTCAGCCTCCGGCGTCCGACTCTGCATCAGGAAGTTCCGTTCGTGCGCGTGTTCCGCCGGCAGCTCGTAGGCCGTACCCGCCTTGGCCCAATGCTGCTGCCAACTGCGTTCCCATTGATCGATGCTCTGCCGATTGGCCATATCACCCTCGCAATTCAAAACTCGATGACATCTCCGAGCATCGGCAGGACCGGCTTGAGTCCATGCCGTTCGTGGATCCGCTTCGCCAGCGCCTGGCGCGGACCATCCTCTCCGTGGGCCACGACCACCCGCGGTTTCGATGGGGCAATGACGCTGAACCAGTTCAGCAGGTCAGTCTGGCCGGCGTGGGCGCTGAACCCACCCAGCGTGTGTACCTTCGCCCGCACGGCAATCGGCTCGCCGTGAATGCGCACGGACTTCGCGCCCTCGACGAGCTGCCGCCCCAGCGATCCTCGCCCCTGGTATCCGACAATGAGGACGTGCGTCTCCGGCCTCCAGAGGTTCTGCCGGAGATGGTGCAGGATGCGTCCGGCATTGCACATGCCCGCTCCCGCCATCACGAGGCACGGCCCGTTCTGATTGTTGATCGCCCGCGACGCCTCAGCCGTCTCCGTGGTCTTCAGCGTTTTCAGGTCCTCGCGGACGAGTTTCTCGCGCATGTAGTTCCGCATCGCATCGTCGAACAATTCGACGTGCCGGGTGTAGATCCGCGTCGCCTCGATGGCCATGGGGCTGTCGAGGAAGATCGGGAAGGTTTTGACCTTGCCTTTCCGGAACATCCAGCTCATCAGCACCACGAGCAACTGGGCACGGCCCACGGCAAACGTCGGCACGAGCACCTTGCCCCGGCGCCGAACGGCGTCTTTCACAATGTCGACGTACTCGTCCACCGTATCACGGAACGGGCGATGGTCGTGGTCGCCGTACGTCGATTCCATAAACACCATGTCCGCCTGCTGGAACGGCTCGTAGTCGCGCAGGATCGGCGCCCCCTTCGGACCCAGGTCGCCGGAGAACACGACGCGCCGGCTCCGACCATCCTCCTGGACGGTCAACTGAATGCTGGCCGAGCCGAGCATGTGCCCCGCCTCCGCCCAGCAGGCCTGTATTCCAGGGGCGACGACAACCGGCTTTTGATAGGGAACGGACTTGAACCGCCGAATGATCGCTTCCGCGTCCTCGGCGGAGTACAGCGGGTCGAGCGGAGGCTCGCCGGCGCGCTCGCGCCTGCGGTTCAGACGCTCGATGTCCTGAAGCTGGAGCCGGGCGGAATCGCGCAGGATGAGACTGGTCATCTCCAGGGTGGCGGGAGTCGCGTAAACGGGGCCGGTATACCCGAGCCTGGCCAACAGCGGCAGTCGTCCCGTGTGATCCAGGTGCCCGTGCGTGATCAGAACCGCATCCAGGCGACCTCGACGCGCCGCCTCGGGCGGGCGGTTTCTGGCCGCCGCCTCACGACTCCCCTGAAACATGCCGCAGTCCACCAGCAGACGGGCGTCTCTCGTCTGAACCAGATAGGCCGAGCCCGTCACCTCTCCGCCGGCGGCACCGTGTAGCTTGATCTTCACGCTCGACCTCCCTTTCAGCGGGGTGCGATTTGGACCTGCTTCGCGCTGCCGGGCGGCGCGAACGCAAACGTCTCGGCCGTAAAAGACGGAGACGCGGTCCAGCCGACGACGTCCCCGGCGTATCGCGATCTGGCAGCTTCGTCCCGGTAGTCGATGGTGATTCGGCGAAGCACCGGCTTATCGCCGGCCTCGATCCAGACCTCACAGTCCGCCGCCTCGAAGGCGAACGCCAGGTGATGACAGTCCGTATCGTTGACCTTCTGCGGTCCGAGGTACTGACCTGTCGAAGCCACCTCTACGATCCGGTCATACAGGTCTTTGTACATGAGGTCCGCCAGAGGAACCACGGCACCGTAGTTGGTCGCGAGAGTGTCGAGCGTGGCGTCGATCGTGTTAGGCATCGGGATGACGCTATAGATGCCTGCCGAGTGATCGTACAGAGAGACGGTCTTTCCGTCGTATACGAGTCTTCTCGCGCCGTTGTCGCCGGTCACGTCCACGGCGAATCGGTCCGGTCGCGACACGTCCATGATCCGCCGGCCCGAAAGCTGGACCTTGTCGCCGCTTTCCGTCATCTTGTCGGTCGTGGTATCAACGACCACGCTGAACTTATCGAGCCTTGCGACGTAGTCGCACATGCTTTTGAGGACCTCAAATGGATTCTTGGCCTCGGGGGCATCCACCCCCGCGGGCTCCTCGGCGACGAGGTAACCCTTCTTCCCGTCCTGCTCGCCCTCCTGGTAGTACACGCCCTCGGACTCGTAGTAGGTGGTGTTGTTGATCACGACCGTGCTGTATTCGCCGGGCAGTTGGGGGTAGTAATAACCGATCGGAGGATAGACCCATCCGTAGTAGACGCTTTCGCCGACCCAGCAGGGCCGCCACCAGCCGAAGCCCACGTGCCAATAGTCGTAGCCATTCCAGGGGTAGTGCGCGGCCCCCGCGGGCAACCGAGTGACCACGGTACCGCCGTGCGGACCGCGGGCACCAGCCACACCGCGACCGCCGGGTCCCCAGGCTGCGCCGGCAGCGCCACCGCCGGGGCCTTTGATACCGGCGGCGCCGCCGCCACCCGGCCCGCGGATCACACCCGCCGCCCCGCCGTCGGGGCCTTTAATACCCGCCGCACCGCCGCCGCCCGGCCCGCGGATGGCGCCGGCCGCACCACCATCGGGACCTCTGATACCGGCAACGCCGCCACCACCCGGCCCGCGGATGGCGCCTCCCGTGCCACCTTCCGGACCTTTGATGCCGACCGCGCCACCCCCCGCCGGCCCTCTGATCCCACTGATCGTCGCCCCCCCCGGCGTAGTAATGGTCTTCGGTTGAACGATGGACCCGGTGTTCGTCGGTCTATAGGACGGCGTCCCGGAGCGAGAGATAGCCCCGGCCGTCGGCGTTCGCACACCGGGAGAGCTTGGCCGCCGATATGCGGGTGCCACCGGTTTCGCGAACGAACCGCCGGCGGGTCTCGGGGCAGCCACCGGCTGGTTCGATCGAGAGTAGGACGGCGTCGTGGGGCGGGAATACGAAGGTGAGGTCGGCCGCGAGTAGGACGAACGAGAGGACGAGTAACGAACGCTGCCGTTGCCGGAGTAGGACGGACGGCTGTAACCGCCTCCCCCGCGGGAAAACCCTCCGCCCCCGCGGGCCCCGCCACCGCCCCCGCCGCGACCTCCTCCCCGGGCGTCGGCCAGTTCGGCCACGCCCGCCAGCGCAACCGCCGCAACCGCAACGATCATGAACCGCGTTTTTCCATGGAAGGTCATGACAAGCCTCCTCATTTCTCGCCGATCAGGTCCGACATCGCGACGCTTTTCGCGCCGGTCGGCGGCGTGAATGTGAACGTTTCTTCCGACCAGGCCGGGGCGAGATCCCAGTCATCAAGAGTGGCGATATACTGCGGTTCGTCCGGCTCCTGCGTGTACATGATGACCAGCTTTCGCGGCAGTGGCTGCAGGCCGGCGTCGATCCAGATCTGCCACTCGATGTTCTCCTGCCGAAACAGCAGGTGGTGGCAGTGGACTTCCCCGACCGAGTGGAGCCCCAGGTAACTGCCCGAATCGACGTCGGCAAGCAACGAATCGTATGTTTCTCCGACGAGAAGATCGGCCATCGGCATGACGAGGTCGTATTCCTCAGCCATGTAATCGAGCATCCTGTCCAGGCGGCCCGGCACCGTCTCCGTCGCGTATACATTGTCCTGGCGATCGAGGATCGTCAGCGTCGTCCCCCGGTACCATGCCGACCACCTGCCGTCGGCCGACTCGGTATCCGTGCTGAGCCGGTCGGGCCGAACCATCGTGATCTCACTCATTCGGTGAAACTCCGCGAGTTGCCCCGTTTCGATCGGCCTTTCCATCATGGCGCGCACGCGGAAACGAAGCGCTTTCGTGCCGTCCAGAAGATCACACATCTGCTTGAGGACCGGCTCGGCCTGGGGATCGATCTCACGCACTCGCGTCTGAGTGGAGCTGCACCCTGCCGACAGGGTGGCGACGATGAGGCCGATCATCGTGCGATAAGTGGATAAGTGTTGAGTCCAGATCATGACTTCATCCTCCACGTGGGTGGAACCGACGCGTACGGGGCCGATTCCGAATCAGGTTTACCGCCAACCTTTGCGCGAGACGCCATTTTGGGTGCCATCGCCCCCGGACGGCGGCTGCCCGGCCGCTGGGATCAGGAAGCACGCTCGCCCGCCGGTTGCGTTCGCGGCACGCGGTCGCTGTCGATCATGCCGCCCCAGTTCGTGCGCTTTTGCATCTGCTCCTTGATATCCGTCGGTACCAGATCGTTGCCCCGGCGCAATTCCCAGCCCCCACCCAGCGCCCGGTAAAGAGTGACCAGGTTTTGCGCCGCCGAACCCCGGGTCGCCACCAGACGGGATTGCTCCGTAATCAGGAACTGTTCGGCGACCAGCACGCGGATGTAATCCGCGATGCCACCTTTGTATTGCTGCGCAG
>JAPKGY010000120.1 GCA_026647385.1 Phycisphaerae bacterium
CCCTACCTCGAACGGGTGGTGATCCAGATCTTCGGCAACATGGACTCCATGCTCAACGCCGTCCTGGCGGGCCAACTCGACGTGATGTCGGGCGTCTCTCCCGAGAAGGCGAACCGGGTGAAGAAGACGTCGGGCGGACCTCATCCTGCCGAAAGACAAGGGCCTGCGCGTCAAGGTGATATGCCCGTACGAGATGCGGGTGGCGAATTTCGCGCGGCACGCGGGGATCCCGACCAAGGAGGCGACCCGACAGCTCGAACGGATCCACGCGGAACGTGCAGCCTTCATCGCCCGGCACTTCAAGATCGACATTCTCGATGCGACGCGTTTCGACCTGCTGATCAACGTGTCGCGCTTCACGCCCCAGCAGGCGGTCGAAATGATCCTGCTGGCCATGCGGCACCGCGGGATCGCCATCTGAGGATCGGCGAAAAAGCGGCGTGCTTGCGGCCCGACGACGACGCCGCTCCCCCCTCGCCCGGGACCCCGTTCGACCGTTATTGCGAGGAGCCCCCTCCCTTCCCTAAGATAGGCGATCAGCGCTTGCCCGATTGCTCCATGAGGGTCGCGGCGATGGACCGCAAGTGGCGCAAGGACAAGCCTTTAGCGTATTCCCGGGCGACGGGGAATCCGCGGGGCCTTTGATCACCTGCCGGCGCAGGGGGCGTGGCAACCGCGAGAGGACGCCCTGACGCATGTATCGTGCGAGGTTTAACCCGGGAGGTTCAAGCGAGTGATTGGCGGCGGGTCAGACTCATGGCAGAAAGCATCGAATCGTTCGTCACCAAACTGCAAAACGAAGGGGTCCAGGCCGGCGAGGCGGCCGCGCAGAAGATCCGGGCGCAAGCGGAGCGCGAAGCCAGGCACCTGATCGAGGAGGCTGAGGCGCGGGCGCGGCAGATCGTCGAAGGCAGCAAGGCCGAGGCTCAAAAAACGCTGACCCGCGCACGCGCGGAGTTGAAGCTGGCGGCGCGGGATACGGTCCTGGCCCTGCAGGAAGCGCTGTCGCGGGCACTGCGGGAGATCCTGGTCGCGCGGACGCGCGAAATGCTCAGCAACCCGGATTTCCTGAAGTCGGTTCTGCACGACCTGATCCTGGAATACGTCCGCGCGGACTTCGAGGGGAAGGGTTCGCTTGTGTTCAACGTTTCGGACCAAACGCGTCATCAGTTGGTTGATTGGGCAATTGATGAGCTGCGCAAAAAGGCTCTCGGCCGGGCGGTCGATCTGCAGGCCGCATTGGCCGGTGCCGGTTTCGAGTATCGGGTCAACGGAGGAACGGTCGAGGTGACTCCCGAATCGGTGGTCGAGGTACTGAACGGGCTGATCGGGCCGGAGCTTCGCCGGATCGTGGCCGAGGTGGCGGAGGGCAAGAGTCTCTGACTCCTGTTGGGCGGCTTCATGGTCTCCGGAGACTTCTATTACTACCTGGCCACCCTGCCGACCCCGGGCGAGTTGGGCAGTGCGCCGCCGGTCTCACCGACACAACTGCTGGAGCTGGTCGCCGGTCAGCGCGTGTTGCGTCAATCGCTGGAGGTTTTGTTCCTTCGCGACGATCTCCTGCAGCGCGAGAGCTTTTTGGCCGGCGAACTGACGGAGGTGAGACCCGTCGTACTCACGCCCGCGCAGGCGCGGAACGAAGCCCCCCTTCCCGTCTATCTGGCGCGGAAGGCGGATGACCGACCGACGCGAACCGTCCCGGTCGACGATCTCTGGGAGCGGTACTACCGGCAGGCGACGTCGGTCGCCCGGGAGTCTCGCGGTGCATTCCTGGCGGCCTGGGTTGGCCGGGAAGTGGCGGTCCGAAATGCCCTGGTGGCGGCGAGGGCCGAACGGCTGGGACTGGAGGCGAAGGATTACCTCGTCGCGGCGGATCTGGCGGATGCCGAGGAGGAGCCGTCGGACCTGATCAGCGAGTGGGCGTCGGCCCAGGACCCGCTGGCGGGGACGCGGGTGCTGATCCGGGCCGAGTGGGCGTGGGTCGCTCGGCACGCAGGCTGGTTCACGTTCAACCTCGACGAGATCGTCGCGTATGCGGCGCAGTTGATTCTTCTGGAGCGCTGGCAACGTCTGGCGGCGGCCATCCCGGCGGAGGCCGGGGCATCGTCGCGCTGAGTGAAAGGACGGATCTGTGACCGGCAGGATCGTTGCAGTTTACGGGAACCTGGTGATCGCGGAGAGCGATGGACGAGTCGTCCAGAATTCGGTCGGCTACTGCGTCCGGAGCGACACCACGCGTCTGCTGGCGGAAGTGGTGCGTGTCCGCGACCGGCTGGCGGATCTTCAGGTCTTCGAGGAAACCCGCGGATTGAAGGTCGGCGACCTCGTGGAGTTCCGTCGCGAGATGCTTTCGGTCGTTCTGGGGCCGGGCCTGCTGGGACAGGTGTACGACGGTCTGCAGAATCCGCTGTCGAAGCTGGCTGAGCAGGTCGGCTTCTTCCTTCAGCCGGGGATCTACATTCACGGCCTGGACGTGGAACGGAAATGGACGTTCACGCCGAAAGTCGAGGCGGGGGCGACGGTCGAGGCGGGCGACGCCGTGGGAAGCGTGCCGGAGGGGATCTTCGAGCATCCGATCATGGTGCCGTTCGGATGGAAGGGGCGGCTGACCGTCGAGCGGGTGGCGCCGGCGGGCGATTACACGATCGAAGACGAAGTGGCGGTGGTGCGGGACGAGGAAGGCCGAACCCGATCAATGACCATGCAACAGACCTGGCCGGTGAAGGTTCCCCTCAACGTGTCGAAGCGGCGGCTGATGCCGACCGAGCCGCTGGTGACGAAAGTGCGGATCATCGACTCGATGTATCCGATCGTGCGGGGCGGGACGTACTGCATCCCGGGCCCTTTCGGAGCGGGCAAGACGGTGTTGCAGCAGATCACCTCACGGCACGCGGACGTGGACATCGTGATCGTGGCGGCGTGCGGGGAGCGGGCGGGCGAGGTGGTGGAGACGCTCCGCGAGTTTCCCGAGCTGATCGACCCGCGGACCGGCAGGAGCCTGATGGAACGGACGATCATCATCTGCAACACGTCGGCGATGCCGGTGGCGGCGCGGGAGGCGTCGGTGTACACCGCCGCCGTGCTGGGCGAGTACTACCGGCAGATGGGGCTGAACGTTCTGCTGCTGGCGGACTCGACGTCGCGCTGGGCCCAGGCCATGCGCGAGTTGTCCGGGCGGCTGCAGGAGATCCCCGGCGAGGAGGCGTTCCCGGCCTATCTCGAGAGTCGGATCGCGGCGTTCTACGAGCGGGCCGGGGCGATCGAGCTTCGCGACGGGCGGATCGGAACGATGACGATCGGCGGAACGGTGAGCCCGGCCGGCGGCAACTTCGAGGAGCCGGTCACCCAGGGCACGCTCAAGGTCGTGGGCGCGTTCCACGGGCTCTCGCGGGCGCGGAGCGACGCGCGGCGCTATCCCGCCATCGATCCGCTGGACTCCTGGAGCAAATACAAAGGCATCATCGACCCCGCCAAGACCGCGAAGATGCGTGCCCTGCTGCAACGAGGCAGCGAAGTGCGCCAGATGATGACGGTCGTGGGCGAGGAAGGGACGTCGGTCGAGGATTTCACGACCGCGCTGTGCGCGGACTTCTTCGACAACGTGTTCTTGCAGCAGAACGCCTTCGACGAGGTGGACGGAGCCACCCCGGCGGAACGGCAGCGATTCGCGTTCGACCGGTTGGAGCAGGTCGTCAACCTCGACTTCGGATTCGAGAGCAAGGAGCAGGCCCGCAAAACGCTGGTGGAAATCACGGACGTGTTCAGGAACTGGAACTACGCGGCCGCCGACAGCCCGGAGTACAAGGAACTGCTGGGCCGGATCGACCGGTTCATCGCGACCAGGGGACGTGGCGAATGAGAAAGTATTACGACGAAATCCTGCGCATCTCGGGCAACGTCGTGACGGTCAAGGCGCGCGGCGTGGGTTACGACGAGCTGGCGGTACTGAGCAGCGAGCGCGGGGATTCCCTGGCTCAGGTGATCCAGCTCGAAGGCAACCAGGTGAGCCTGCAGGTTTTCGCGGGAACGCAGGGGGTATCGAACAACGACAAGGTTCGACTGCTGCACCGGCCGATGCAGGTGCCCTTCTCGGAATCGCTGCTCGGACGGGTGTTCGACGGTTCGGCCCGGCCTCGGGACGAACGCGGGAGCGTCGACGGGAAGCGGGTCGAGATCGGCGGGCCGGCGGTCAACCCCGCGAGGCGCCGGCGTCCGGACAAAATGGTTCACACGGGCATCCCAATGATCGACATCTTCAACTCGCTGGTCGAGTCGCAGAAGCTACCGATCTTTTCGGTCGCGGGCGAGCCGTACAACGAGTTGCTCGCCCGGATCGGGCTCCAGGCGGATGCCGAGATCATCATTCTCGGCGGCATGGGCCTGCGCCACGACGACTACCTGAAATTCCGGCAGACGTTCGAGCAAGGCGGCATGCTCGCGCGGACGATCATGTTTATTCACACGGCGGCCGACCCGGTCGTCGAGTGCCTGCTCGTGCCGGATCTGTGCCTGGCGGTCGGCGAGCAGTTCGCGCTGCAGGGGCGGCGGGTGCTCGTGCTGCTGACCGACATGACCGCATTCTCCGACGCGCTCAAGGAGATCGCGATCGTCATGGAGCAGATCCCGTCGAACCGCGGGTATCCGGGCGATTTGTATACGCAGCTCGCGCGTCGATACGAAAAGGCGGTGGATTTCGACGGGGCGGGATCGATGACCGTGCTGGCGTGCGTGACCATGCCGGGCGACGACGTGACCCACCCGGTGCCGGACAACACCGGATACATCACCGAGGGGCAGTTTTACCTCAGAAACGGGCGCATCGAGCCGTTCGGATCGCTGTCGCGTCTGAAGCAGCAGGTCAACGGGAAAACCCGCGACGATCACCGCTCGATCATGGATGCGTGCATTCAGTTGTACGCGTCCTGCCGCGAGAGCCGGGAGAAGCGGGACATGGGATTCGAAATGTCCGAGTGGGACAAAAAGCTGCTGCGCTACGGTGAGCTGTTCGAGCAGCGGATCATGGACCTGTCGGTGAACATTCCACTCTTCGAGGCGTTGGACCGCTGCTGGGCGATCCTGGCGGAATGTTTCGAGCCGGCGGAAACGGGCATCCGGCGGACGATCATCGAGAAGCACTGGCCTCAGGCGGCCTCTTAAGGCAGGACAGGTCGGGTCGTGGCCAAGAAGATCAAACTGACGCGCCCGGAGCTGAAGCGGTACCGCGATGCGCTGGACCGCTACGAGCGCTACCTGCCCATGCTCAAGCTGAAGCAGCAGCAGTTGCAAATGAAGCAGCGCGAGGTCGCCCGGCTGCGGACGCAGATGGACGAGCAAGTGAAGGAGGCCAAGCGACGGTTTCAGCGCTACGAGGCGGTGCTGGCGGAGCCGGCCGGTCTGTCCGTCCGGAAGCTCGCCGAGGTGCGGGAGGTGCGGACGTCGCGGGTGAATATCGCGGGGCTGAACCTGCCGGTGTTCCAAGAGGCGGTTTTCCCGCAAGCCACCTACAGCCTGTTCGGAACGCCGGCGTGGGTGGATCGAATCCTGGCCGACCTGCGCGAGATCGGTCGCCGGCGGGCGGAAAGGGACGTCCTGCAGGAAGAGCACGATCTGCTGACGCGCGAACTGACGCGGATCGTGCAGCGCGTCAACCTGTTCGAGAAGATCAAGATCCCCGAGGCCCTGGAGGCGATCCGGGTCATTCGGATCAAACTGGGCGACGAGATGACGGCGGCGGTCGGCCGGGCGAAGATCGCCAAGAAGAAACTGGACGAAGCCAAGGAAGGTCAGGCCAGCATCGGGGAGCCGGCCCCCGGGGTCGGGGAATTAACCGCCGAAGACGAGGAGGGCCCTGGCCCATGATCGTGCCGATGGCCAAGGTGTTCATCGCCTGCCGCCGGTCGGACCGGCAACGCCTGCTGGAAGCCCTGGCGGAACTGGGCATGCTGCACATTCAGCCGGCCGACCCGGCCCGCGCGGTGCCGGACGAAGCGATGGTCGGCCGAATCCGGACGATGGAACGCGCGGTCCAGGTTCTTTCGGGGATCGAGTCGGCCGGCGGCGCACCCGGGCTGTCCCCGGAAGAGGCCGCCCGCGAGGTGCTGGACCTCCAGCGCCGGGCGGCCGAGCGACAGAATCGGCTGTCGTCGCTGCAACATCAACTCCAACAGGTCGCGATGTGGGGCAACGTGCGGATCGAGCAGATCGAGACCTTGCGCGCAGCCGGCATCGAGCTGCGGTTTTACACGGTGCCGCGGACGGACCTGGTCGAGGTCCAGGCCGAGGCCGTTCAGAAGCTTGTGGAACTGCCGGGCAGGCGGGTGCTGATCGGGGTGATCGACCGGACCGGCGGCGCGAAGCTGCCGGAGTCGGCCGAGTCCGTGCCGCTGCCGCCTCGTGACGGGCCGACGATCCGCGCGGAGGCCGCCGCCCTGGACGAGGAGAACCGGCGCGACGCCCGACGACTGGGTGAGCTGGCCCATTGCGCCGGCGCGATCGAGGAAGCCATCCGACAAATGGAACACCGGCTGCGATTCGATCTCGCCCAGCGCAGCGCGATCGAGAACGAGCAGTTGTGCGGACTGCAGGGCTGGGTGCCGGCCGAGGAAGCAGAGGAACTCGGTCGGCGGCTGCTGGCGGCGGGGCTGGATGTGGCGACGGAGACCGTCGCACCGGGCGAGGACGAAATGCCGCCGACGCTCATCCGCCCGCCGGCCTGGGCCCGGCCGATAGTGGGCCTGCTCAATCTGCTGGGGACCACCTCGGGATATCGCGAGTTCGACGTAAGCCGGCCTTTCATGATCGCCCTGCCGATCTTCGCGGCACTGCTCATCGCCGACGGCGGATACGGGGCTTTGCTCTGCCTGGGGTTCGGGTTGGCGTATCGCAAGGCGGTCGGTGCCCTGGGCAGGGAGTTCACGCATCTGCTGCTCGTCGTCGGGGCGGCCTCGATCGTGTGGGGAGCGGCGACGGGTAGTTTCTTCGGCGCCGTTCTGTATACGCCGCTCGTCCCGGTGGATCTGAGCGAGCACTCCCGGAGGTTGATGATGAGAATCAGCTTCTATATGGGGGCAATCCATCTGGCGGTCGCGCAACTCATGCAGGCGGCGAGGCTTTACCCGAACACCCGGTTTCTCAATCGGGTCGGCTGGGCAACGTTCATCTGGGGCGTGCTGGGCGCGGTGGAATACCTGGTCCTGCGGTCGCCGTTCGGGTGGGACACGGTCTGGCCTTACCTGATGATCGTCGGGGCAGCGCTGGCGATCTGGTTCGAGGCCCCGGGCGCCGGCTGGGGCATGCGGGTGCTGCTGGGGATCGCGAACTTCCCGCTCGCGATGCTGTCCGCCTTTTCGGACATCATCAGCTACGTTCGCCTGATGGCGGTGGGCTTGGCCAGCAGCGTGCTCGGGGCCAACTTCAACGAGATGGCCCGGGACACGGGATTCTGGCCCCTGGCCATCCTGATCCTGGTCCTGGGGCATGGCCTGAACATGGGCCTGACCATGATCGCCTTGTTCGCACACGGCGTGCGACTCAATATGCTCGAGTTTTCGAATAATCTGGGAATGCAGTGGACGGGTTATCCTTACAATCCCTTTGGCAAACAAGCCGCGCAGGAGGCGTGACGATGTCGGCAGATCTGACGATGAACGGTTTCTTGGCCATGAACCTGGGGACGATCCTGGCCTCCGCGGACACTTTCTGGCGATTCCTCGGCCAGAGTGGAAGCGCTTCTTCCGCAGCCGCAGGTTTGGCCGGATTCGAGTTCAACCGCCTTGGAGCCGCCTTCGGCCTGGGGCTGAAGAGATTCT
>JAPKGY010000121.1 GCA_026647385.1 Phycisphaerae bacterium
GGATTCCCATAGATAATGGCCGAATCTTAGCCGAAGTCAGATAAATCCGCAATCAGGGGAGCAGGGGAGAGAACTATACTCATTTTTGGCTTAAAAAAGGATTTTTATCTCTAATAGACGCAACTCGATATATTCCTCAAATAGGCGTCCGCCCCGTGGATGTACCACAGGCTCGCGTCGACGCTGTTGTAGTCGCAGCCGTCTCCGTAATCGCTGAACCGGTTGGGAATCAGCCCGTCCTGCTGGGCAGACGCGAAGGTGGAAAGTACCTCGCGGGCCTCGTCGAACCGCCCCGTCTCCAGGAGCAATCCCGGCAGGGCGATGAAGGCGTCCCGGCCCCAGTCGCCGAACCACGGGTATCCCGCCAGGATCGTCGTCGATTCGGAGCCGTCCGCCCGCCGACGGCGCACGACGAACGCATCCGCCGCCTCGACAAGCCGCTCCTGCACCGTGCTCTCGGGTTCAGTCAAGGAAGCGGGCAGGACCATCGTGAAGCGTTCGGACGCGGCTCGCTCCTCGCCGGTGAAATCGGCGGCGGCCCGGAGCACGAACGATACGGAACCCATGCCGCTGACTTTGAACCAGCCCGGCATGAACAGATCTTCCCGGCAGTCCTGGCCGCGGTGGGCCTCCTCGCGATAATGAAAGCCGTACCACCAGTCGGGCTGCGGCTCGAAGAGAACGTCACGCGTGCCCTCACCCGCCTCGGCACGCAACAGCAGCCGCGGAGAACCGTCCCGCCCGCCGACTACGAGTTGGCCGTCGAGTTCCGCGAAGGGAAACCCGCCGTCAAACGCCCGGGTCAGATGGTGAAAATCACGCATGGCTGCGAACGGGCAAACAGCCAACGCAACCGGCACGGGCCGGGTCGTCTCCAGCCGATAGGAGATCGCCACCTCATCCAGGCCGCGGGCCATGTGGACGCTCTTGGTGAGGCTCAGGTCACCCCAGGCGTAGACGAAGCGCACCCAGCCGATCGGCCCGCGATTGCTGACCGCGAAATCCACCTGCTGGTCGAAACCGCGGGGATGGAAGACGTCGCCGAAGCAGAAGCCCGGTGTTTCCGCCGTGACGCCCAGGGTCTCGACGCGCTCCAGCGTGGTCGACAAGAGCATCCACCGCTCGAGGGGAGGCCGGGCGGCCGCCACCAACAGGCCGTGATACCGCCGGGTGGGCACACCGATGGACGTCCCCGATGCGAACCCGCCCCGGCCATTGGTCAACAGCCATTCCCGCGACAGGCAGCGGTCGAACTCCGCCATCTCCCGGGCGACGCGGTCAGCCAGTTGCGTGGGGTCCTCGGTCAGCATGGGGCGTCCTCCACAATATCGGCCCTTTCCCCCACGGCCCTCCCGCACAATTGTCGCATCATGTCAGTAAGGAAACAAACCCGGCCTGCTCCACACCTTCTCACGCCCGTTCTTTCTACAGCGATTCCGTCAGTAGCCACCTCAACTGCGCACTGTCCCCGTCAACAACAGCAGCCCCCCCACCAGCACCATTTGAACCACATGCACGCACCAACCCGGCCAGATCGATCCGCTGCGATAGGTGACGTAGCACAACAACGCGCCGCCGGGAAATGACGTCACGAATTCGATAGGCCTGGCCCCGACGTGTACCAAGCCGAACAGGAAACCCCCGCCGAGAACCGCCCACAAGCCGGCGGACTCCAATCCCCACCAAGCCAGCGCCCGCCGCCACCATACGTCCTCCGGATTGACTCCTTGCCCCAGCTCCAACCATCGCAGAACACCTCGCCGCAATCCCGCCAGGCCGCCGATCTTCTCCTCCACGCCGCCCTCGATCCGAGACCTCCTTCCACACCGGGCCCCCGCCATCGAGGAAAAGACCGGAGACGAATCCCGACCGAGAGACCGATCCACCCCCCTTTCGGAGTTCGCCACATCGAATCCGCGATTACGGCCTGTCGGCACCTCAGCGTTCTCTCGCGACGTTTCGGCGTTCTCTTTTGACGTTTTGACTTTCGCCAAGGCGACTCTGCGGTTTTGACTTTTTGACTTTTTCCCCAGCCTCCCCCCCGGCAGCAGCAGAGCCACCGCGACGCCGGTCAGCAGCAGGTGCTCGGGAACGCTCACACCGATCGCGATGGGCAGGTCGATCGCCCGCCACGTGGCGGCTGACGCGCCGCGCCGACCGGGCTCCGGAATGCGCAGCCGCTCGACGGCAAACACGAGCGACATGGGCAACACGATCGCCAATCCAACCAGCACCATCCGCCGGCCCCACCGGTTAGGCCGGCCCAGGCCAACGTCGGCGGGGCGTCGCCCCAGCGCCGCCATCACCAGCAGGGGTACGAGCCCACCCAATACGACTGACGTCGCCAGCCACACCACCCGATACGTAACGTATTGGTCGGGTCTGACCCCACCGTGCCCCGCGTACGTCCGCCACACCCACTTCGCCGCGCATCCCGAGTAGTCGCGCACGAAGGCCGGCCAATACGCCCCGCTAAAGTTGCCCCAAAACGGCATGACGTACAGGGTCAGAATGCCAACAATCACAACGAACCGCGCCAACCGCAGCATGGAATCGTCCCCGCAGACCCACGGCCAACACACCGCTCATTTGCATCGGATCATAACCGACCGGCCGAGTCGAGGCACACTCCGCGCGCAAGAAAGGAGCCCGGCGGTTTACACGCACCGGGCTCCCTTGGCTCATCCGGTCCAGGTCAGATCCGCCTGACGGACCCAACCCAGCCTGATCGGGTTATTAGTTGTCGTACTCGTCGAAGTTCTCGGCAACCAGATCACCCAGCGCAACCGCCGGATCCAACTGGCCGAGGACCCGCAGATCGTTGTCCGTATCCGAATCCGGATCGAACACGACGAGTTGGCCGATGCCGTCGACGTTCACGACCACCAGGGCCGCGTCATTGGCACCACCGAACACAGCCGCGATCGTCGTCTCGCAGAGGGTCTCGAGCGCGGCCCAGTCATCCAGCGTGGTCGTGACCACGACGATCGGGAGGACGGTGTTGTCGGCCGGGTCGACCAAGCCGACCACGTCGGTACCGTCGGCGTCGCACGTAACCGTCTGGAGGTCGACACCCGTGACGGTGTTTGCGGCGTCATCCGGGTCCTTGAACACGTCACCGTTGAACGCCAGGACATCGCCGTCGGCGCCCGCGGTAAGGTCGTCGATCAGGTCGGCGCCCGAGGCACTGCCCGGATCGGCCGCGCTGCCGTCGGCGACGGCCGCATAGCGAATCGCGTCGGCGCCGTCACCGGTCGTGACCGCATCCGCCCCGGCACCCGGAGTGATCGTGTCATCGCCGTCGCCGCCGTCAATTGCATCGTCACCGGCCGCGGCTGCGATCGTATCGTCGCCGTCGCCGCCGTTCAGGGCATCCGACTCCGCCGAGCCGGTGATGGTATCGTCACCCTCACCGCCCGTAACCTCCGCCGCCGCCGTTACCGTCGCCGTCAGATCGCCGGTCAGGGCCGACGCGTCGATGGTCTCGATCGTCGCTGAGGTCAGCGTCACATTCTCCTCGCCGCTGATGGTCAGCGTGGTGGTCCCGATGGACGGGCCGGCCGGATCGCTGGGGATCATCTCGATATCGGCGATCGTCGTTGCATCGGTCTCGGCCACGAGGGTCGCCACTTCGATGCCGTCCAGGTCCAGAGCCTCGGCGAAATCGGCATCGTCCATCACGAGGTTGAGGGCATCGTTAATGCCGGTGCCTCCGACCTCGATCGTGATCGCGGTGGCCGCGCCATTGGCGGTGTCCGCCTCCAGCGTGACCGTCGTTCCGCTGTTGACCGTGAGGACATCATCGGCGGCGGCATCGAAGCCGGCGGCGGCCACCAGGCCGGTGACACCGGTCCACTCGGTCAGATCGATGCTCTCGCCGATCGCGTCGGAGACCTCAAGCGTCTCGACGTTGGTCACATTGGTCTGCTCATCGGCAACGGCAGCCTCGGTATCCTGCACGATCAGCGTATCACTGCCCGCGCCGCCGTTGACGGTGTCATCCGCGGTGTAGGTGCCATTGAGATCCAGCGTGTCATCGCCGGAACCGCCGGTCGCGGTCACGTCGATGGCCCCGAAACCTGCGGCGGTCACGTCACCGGTGGCAGCCGAAGCATCGAGCGTCTCGACGGTATCGGGCAGGTCGCCCAGATCCACGGCCTGATCGCCGCTCACGTTCACGGTCTCCAGGGCATTGCCGACCAGAGTGACGGCATTGTCAGCGCCAGCAGACTCCACATCGAACGTCTCGATGCCATCGGCGGTGAAAGTGCTGCCGTCCACGTTGGACAAAGCCAGGGCGAGCGCATCAGCAGTGCCATCCGTCGTCGTGCCACCGAAGACGAGCGTCAGATTGACGTTCGCATCCGTGATGGCTGCGTCCGGAATCGTGGTCAGAGCGTTCACGGTCAGGTTCTGGTTGCTGCCAAGCACCTCGACGGTCGCCAGGCCGGTCCAGTTCGCGGCACTGATCGCCGACGCACCGGCGGTGTTGACGTCGGTAACCCGGAGGGTCTCGATGTCGGTGATCGACGGAGCCGGGTTGCCCAGGGCGGCCGCCCCGGTCAGGATCACGTCAAGCAGATCCGTGCCGGCAGCACCGTTGGCGTTGTCCGTCGTCTGCAGCGTGCCATCCTCGGCCGTGAAGGTGTCGTTGCCGGCGGAACCCGTCAGGTCGTCCAGCGGGCTGGTCGTGAATTCCAGCGACGTGCTGGTAACCGAGACGGTCACCGCGGCGCTGGTCACGCTGGTGCCCACTCCATCGGTCACCGTGACGGTGAAGGTGTAGGTCCCGACGGTCGTGAGCGTAACCGTGGTCGTCTGCGCGGAGGCGTTGGCAATCGCCGCGCCCGGACCGCCGGTCTGCAGCCAGGAGAAGCTGTAGGGCGCGGTCCCGCCGGTCACCGTGGCGGACAGCGTCGACACCAACGTCGCCGCTCCGCTCACCGGCGAAGCCGAGCCGGTCACCGCCAGGTTCGATACCGGTGGTGCGGCGGCGGTTACCGTGATCGTTACGGTGGCGGTGTCACTGGTGCCCGTCCCGCTATCGGTCGCGGTCACCGTCAGAATCGCGGTGCCGGCCGTCGCGCTGAGGAAGGTCACCGAAGAACTGGTGGTTGAGCCGGCCAAACCACCCACGCCGGCCTGGCTCCACGAGTAGGTCACCGTCCCGGTCGCATTCGCGACCGTGGCGGTGGCCGTCACCGTCGTATTCACTTCGACGGTCGTGCCCGGCGTCGCGGCGACTGACACGTCAATCGGCGTCGGCGCGGGCGGCTGGGGAATGCACACCGCCTGCATGAGGCCAACCGAAGTACCGACCAGCCCCATCCAGGCCACCGCGGCCGGAAGAACCGCACCGCGAACAAACCTTCTCGACATGTTCTTGCTACCTGACATTCTGTTGGCCTCCAACAAAAAACAGAAAACAGTTCGGCGTCTTAGCAACTTTGATTGCGAGGGACAGGACACCCGGACAAACGTCCGGCCCGGCCGTTCACTGCTGTCAGACTTCAACCGCCGGCAGATCCAATGTCATGTCCCTACCAATCAGACTCTTCACCTTCCCTGTAAAGATTGCGGTTACCCGCAGAAACCATCGCGACTTAGAGAGGAGCGACCCTGCGCCAAAGATCGCTCGCCACGCGATTCACACCCGCCGGCAAAGCACACAAAGCATAGCCTGCCGACCAAGCCCGGCAAACCCCCGGCCCCGCCGCCTCTTATCGCCTCCCGACACGGGCAGCCATGGCCGAAGGGCCGCTCAAGCCCCTTCTTGCGGGACAATCTTACGACCGCCCCATGCCTTGTCAAGGCCGATTCCTGGGTTTTTTGACCCCCGGAAAAGGCTTCACAACCCCTGAATCCAGGTCTACCCCATACCTCCCGCCGAAAGGAAGTGGTGCTCCCTCGATTCTCACAAGTCCTGTACCCAGCCAACCGTGCCCACCGGCCTGATAGCCACTGGGGCACCCCAACCCGCCTTCAGCCAGCGGTGGAGCGGCAAAACATACCTTTGCACATTTATCGCCCAATTCTGCGTTTAGCAACAGGGATATTCCCCGTTTTTGCCGATTCCAAGCCGCTGAAGCACCCTAACTTTAGACCCGAAGCCCGGAACAGACGACCTTCATGTCGGACGAAAAACCGCCACTCCTGCCTCGGTGCGGTTTGCTGGCCACCGCCGACAATCCCCACATTCAAGCCTGACCCGCCAGCCCGAAATGGTTCGCGTCGTCCGCCTCGGCCCTCATTGAGGTCGTAGACCTTGCAGGATTGTTAGTACCCGCAACACGTCCAGGCGAGTCGAAAAACACTGAAACACCCCGCCCCGTCCTCGCCAAGACGCCGGATCTGATCTGCGGACGGGCACCGGGCGCCTCCTGCGGGGGCGCGCAAAGACCGGCATGCCCCCTTCTCCGCCCCGAGCGGAAGGTCTCCTTTCGGTCCGCGCCCCGAGCGGACGTTTCGGGGAGGGATGCGCGCGAATCGCGGGCGTTCCGGACCGTGCAGTCTCAGACTCGCGCGCCCAGCGGATGCTTTCGGTGCGCTCGAGCGGACGCCCGCCGCCGCAGGCTGTCCAGCACGTTCATGAAGTTGATGTACGAATCGTAGGGCGAGTCGTACGGGTTGAAATAGTTGTGTACCGCGCCGTCGGCCAGATGTTTCGTACACATGTAATAGAAATGATCCGAGGTCTGAAGCCGGCGCCAGTCGTCCAGCATCTGTGAGTCCCCGCAGGCGCGGACCGCGTTCTCCAGGCGATACAGCTCGTGCAGGGCGTTGGACTGCATGGCGTTGCCCAGCCAGGCGGAGAGATCGCGTTCGGTGTCCGCCCAACTGATCATGTGCGGCACGTCGTATTCGTCGTGGGTCTCATACGCGGAAATGACCTCCACGGGCGTCTTGAAATCGTTGTCGCGGTGCTTGAGCACCTCGCCGGGAAGCTGCTCCAGGAAGTCGAATATGCCGCTGTCGGCCCACTGGTGTTCGCCCATCGTCTCGTAGTCGATGAACAGGTTGACGGTGTGCCCATGGCCGTTGACTTGGTTGACCCAGCGGGCGAACTTTTCGGCCGTCAGGGGATACTCCGCCCACTCGCGATTGGCGAACCGGAAGGCGATGTCGTCGCTCAGGTTGTAATTCCGCAGCAGAACCGCCAATTCGGGAACATTCGGGGGGCGGTACACGAAGGCCGGGGAGCGCTGATGGAGCACCTGGTCCGCGCCCTCCGCCAGTATGCCCCGAAAACCCATGCCGGCCACGAACTGGGCCAGATCGTTGTTGTAGATCAGCTCGGTGTTGCGGAATATCGTGGGTTTTTGGCCGAAAAGCTTGTGAATTCGCTCCTGATGGAGGCGCACCTGCTCGCGGAATTCCGGCCTGGAGTAGAGGAAACAGAGCGAGTGGTAATAGGTCTCAGCCAGAAACTCAACGCAGCCGGTGGAGTTGATTTCCTGCAGGCTGTCGATCACCTGCGGAGCGTGCTGCTGGAGCTGATCGAGCAGAACGCCGGTCACCGAGTAGGCCACGCGGAATCGGCCTTCCCATCGGCGGATCAGGCCGAGGATAAGCTTGTTGGCCGGCAGATAGCATCGACTCGCGACTCGTCTGCAAATCTCGGCGTTGCGCGGCGTATCGAAGTAGTCGGTCCCGGTATCGAAGACGCTGTAACGCCGCAGCCGACAGGGCTGATGGAGTTGGAAATAAAAACAGATGGACGCCACGCGCGCTCCTTCCCGGCCGGTGCCGGCCAGGGGCAACTACCTCCCCGGCCGCAACC
>JAPKGY010000122.1 GCA_026647385.1 Phycisphaerae bacterium
ATCTCAACACCCTGCCTTGGCCATTCACTTCACGATCTTGAGGATCTTCTTGAACGCGTCGGTGCAGGCTTCGCCGAGGAGTTCGAAGGTGGCGCTTTCGGTGGTGGTGATGACGGCGCCGGCCTGGCGCATTCGTTCGATGGCGGTGTCCCGATCGAGCGGGCGGCGGGAGCCGACGGCGTCCGCGCAGACGAAGGGCGTGTATCCAAGCCGCACCAGGTCCAGCACCGTCTGCTGCACGCAGACGTGGGCCTCGATGCCGACCACGAGGACGTTGAGCCGATCGAGTTCCTTGAGCCGTTCGGCGATCCTGGCCACGCAGGCGCTGAAGAGGGTTTTTTCCACCGGCTGAACCGGGGCAAACGCCTCTCGAAGGATCGAGCAAGTCCGCCCCAGGCCTTGCGGATACTGTTCGGCCGCCAGAATCGGCAAACCCAGCACCTTGGCGGCTTCGATCATTCGCCGGGCGAACTCGACCACGTTGTCGGCCTCATGGATGGCGGGCAGCAGCTTGTCCTGCACGTCGACGACGAGCAAGACGGTGTTGTCCGGACGCATGCGATTGAGGGGATCGCTCATGAAAGCCTCTCACACATCTGGCCGTAACTCGCCAGCCGCGGGCGCAATGGCGACAGGCACCGCCTCAAAACGATGCGCCAGTGGGTACGGGATCGCCTGAAAGCAAAGAACTTCCCGTCGCCGGAGCTCCTGCACGGGCGGAGCCAGTCCCCATTTTGCCCGCCAACGCGTGCTCCGTGTGAGCGGGCGGCGAGTTCCGTCCAAAACATCTCTGCCATCCCGACGGTTGCCGCCAGCGCACGTTTTCGGCGCTTCGGGGTATTCTAAACAGGCCCATGGAAAAGGGAAAGCACGATTGGCCCCGACCCGGAGGCCGCGCGGTCGCCGCGGCGACCTGAAGCCCTTGGCCCACGACGCGGGCGTATGCCCGCACAAAGCCGCTTCGCGGCGTGTCGTGTGTCAAGGCAAGCCCGCGGCTCATTGCCTTCTCTTTCCGTCGGTCTGATGAGGCCGGAATTAACTGATTGACAAAGCGCGGTCAGGCCGATATCATCCAGCATCATGAAATTGTCGTCGGCCTATCGCCTGACCCTTCGCTCCCGCACCGCGGGGCTGCTGCGTAGCCTGCGGTTGCGCCTTGCGCGCGTAGGGTTCCCGGCCGGCTGATCGGCGAACGATTTGACGGTCTTTTGAAGCCCTACGCGATGTTCGCGTAGGGCTTTTTTGTTGGCTGCGTTTCGGCTAACGTGATGGCTCCTGACAAACGGAGGAACCTGGAAATGTCCCCAACCGAGCAGGCACCGGAGGCCCAGGAACTGCCTGTCATCCGGATTTTCGACACGACGCTTCGCGACGGCGAGCAGTCGCCGGGCGCGTCCCTGAACACGGCGGAGAAGCTGGAGATCGCCCGTCAACTCGAGATGTTGAACGTGGACATCATCGAGGCGGGCTTCCCGATCAGTTCGCCGGACGATTTCGAGGCGGTCCGCCAGATCGCGGGGATCATCCGCCACTGCACCGTGGCGGGCCTGGCCCGCTGCACGGAGAAGGACATCGTCCGGGCGGCCGAGGCCGTCAGGCATGCGGTGAAGCCGCGGATCCACGCTTTCTGCGCGACGTCGGCGATCCATCGCCAATACAAGCTCAAGCGGGCGATGGAGGAGATCGTCAAAATCAGCGTCGAGGGGGTCAAGCTGGCCAAGAGCTTCGTGGAGGACGTGGAGTTTTCGCCGGAGGACGCCTCGCGAACGGAACTGCCCTTCCTGACGGAAGTCGTCACCGCGGTGATTGAAGCGGGTGCCACAACGGTGAACATTCCGGACACCGTCGGCTACTCGACGCCGGACCACTTCACCCGGATCATCGAGCACTTGTTCGCCCACGTGCCGAACATCGAGAAGGCGATCATCAGCGTACACTGCCATAATGACCTCGGTCTGGCGGTGGCGAACTCGCTGGCGGCGGTGAAGGCGGGCGCCCGGCAGATCGAGTGTACGATCAACGGGCTTGGCGAGCGGGCGGGCAACGCCAGCCTCGAAGAGGTCGTGATGGCGATCAAAACCCGCGCCGACGTCTTCAAATGCCGCACGAACGTCAATACCCGGCGGATCTATCCGACGTCGCGTCTGGTCAGTACGCTCACCGGCCTGAAGGTGCAGCGCAACAAGGCCATCGTCGGGGAGAACGCTTTCGCCCACGAGGCGGGCATCCACCAGCACGGCATGCTCGCCCACCGCTCGACCTACGAGATCATGAATCCGGAGGACGTGGGCATCCCGGCATCGAAGCTGGTGCTCGGCAAGCACTCCGGCCGACATGCACTGCACGACCGGCTGCTGCAGCTCGGCCACGACCTCGACGAGGACCGCCTGAACGCCGTTTTCGAGCAGTTCAAGATCCTGGCCGACCGGAAGAAGGAGGTCCACGACGAGGACATCGAGGCCATCGTCAGCGAGTTGCTCGATGAGGCGGAGAACCAGCGGACCTGGGAGATGGTCGCGATGCAGACAACCGGGGGTACCGGTGTGCTTCCGACGGCGACGGTCAAACTGCGTAACACCCAAACCGGCGAGACGGTCACGGACGCAGCCACCGGCGACGGGCCTATCGACGCGGCCTTCACGTGCATCCTGCGTCTGACCGGCGTCGACGCGGTGCTCCGCGAATATGACCTCCGGGCGTTGACCGGCGGGCGCGATGCCCAGGGTGAGGTTCACCTGGAACTCGCCGTGAACGGCCGTTCGTACCGCGGCCGAGGCCGATCCACCGACGTGATCGAAGCGAGCGCGCTGGCGTTTCTGAGCGCGGTGAACCGGGCCGTGGCCGGTGCAGCCAAGCCGCTGCCGGAGGCGACGAACGGAGACGTGTAAAAGGGTGTGTGAGAAGCCCTGAGAGAAGGGGACAGCCCCATTTCGCGGCAGGCTTTGGACGTACCGGGCCAACGGCATGCCCGAACTCGGCTTTTGTCCCGGCGAAATGGGGACAGTCCCCGGGTTTCTCACACACCCTCCAAGACCGTCGACTGCGACCTCGACCATGACGAAGCTCTGCGTACCACTGACCGGCGCCACGTGCGAACGAATGATGGAGGATCTGCAGGCCGCCCAGGCCGCGGGCGCGGACATGGTCGAGCTGCGCCTCGATTACCTCCACGACCACTCCGAGCTGGCGATCCGCTCGCTCATGGCGGCGGCCGATCGCTTCCCAGGCGAGGTGATCGTGACCTGCCGCCTGGCGTCCGAAGGGGGCCATTGGGACGGCGACGAATCCCAGCGGGTCAGCCTAATCGAGTTGGCCGGTCTGTGTGGGGCCGATTACATCGACTTCGAGTACGAGGCCTGGCGGCGATCGGCCAACGTCCGGCAGAAGATCGGCCTGGTCTGTGAGATCGACGGGCAGACGGATCGGCCGCGTCGCCGGTTGATTCTCTCGAAGCACGACTTCGAGCGGACGCCGACGAATCTCGACACCGTGCTGGCCGACCTGCGCGCGGAGCCTGCGCACGTGGTCAAGCTCGCGTGCAAGGCGAACCGGGCGACGGATGCGGTCCGCATGCTCGACGCCCTTCGCGTGTCGGCGCGGACCCGTCCGACGATCGCGCTGGCGATGGACGAACCGGGCATCGTCGCCCGCGTCCTGGCCCGCAAGTTCGGGGCCCTGCTCACCTTTGCCTCGCTGGAAGCGGGCCGGGAGTCGGCCCCGGGCCAGCTCGGCATCGAGCAGATGCGTTCGCTCTACCGCTGGGATGCGATCCTTGAAGACACCTTCGTTTACGGCGTGATCGGCTGCCCGGTCGCTCACTCGATGAGTCCGGCGATCATGAATGCATCGTTTGCCGCCGCCGGCCACAACGGCGTGTATCTGCCGCTGCGGATCGAGCCGCCGTACGATGATTTCGCCTCGTTCGTCGGCGGGTGCATCGCCCGCCCGTGGATGGACCTGCGGGGGTGCAGCGTGACCATCCCGCACAAGGAGAACCTGCTGCGGTTTGTGGCGGAGCGCGAGGGCGACATCGAGCCGCTGGCCGCCCGGATTGGGGCCGCCAACACACTGCACGTCGAGCCCGGCTCCCATGAGGACGGCTCCGATGCCCGGGTGGCGGCGTACAACACCGACTATCGCGGAGCCATGGACGCCCTGCTCAGCGGACTGAACGGCACGGGCCGGGACCTGGCCGATGCCGCCGTGGCTGTTCTGGGCGCGGGGGGTGCCAGCCGGGCTATCGTCGCGGGACTCGTCGACGCCGGCGCCCGCGTCACCCTCTACAACCGCACCGCCCAACGCGCCGCACAATTGGCTGAGGACTTTGGCGCCACCGCGTTGCCCTGGGAGCAGCGCGACCGGCTGCAGGCTGACGTGGTGGTGAACTGCACCAGCATGGGCATGTGGCCGGACGTCGACGATTCCCCCCTGCCCGAGGCCGCCCTTCGGACGGACATGGTGGTGTTCGACACGGTCTACAATCCCATCGAAACCCGCCTGCTCCGCGAGGCTCGCCTGCGCGGCTGCCGCGTCATCGACGGGGTGGCCATGTTCGTCGGACAGGCGGCGGCCCAGTTCCGCCTGTGGACCGGGCGGGCTGCCCCCACGAACTTAATGCGAGAAGTCGTTGTCCGGGAGCTTGGGAATCGGAATGCTTGAATCAATGCGATCAAACCAGAATAACTGCTTGGAGCAGCCGGGACTTGAATGTACGGCTCGCTCGGGCTACACAGCAATCCGGGCGTGCGGCTCCAATTTGCGCGGGGGCAAAGAAACGACCTCACGGCCGGCGCGGCAGGCCTCTTCGGTTCCGCAAAGTTGCCCATACGCTTTCGAAACTCGGATGTTTATGCAGTTTCCACTCAAAGCTCCTTCTTCGGGTATCCAGGGACGCGGCTTCCCGCAGTGCCTCATCACGTCTGGCGAGAGCCCACGGTACGGGGCCGGTCTTTGCTCCGCAGTTGGTCCAGTTCCTGTTTGGAGATAATCCGGTCTCGATGCTCGGCCTCGCCGGCGCGCAGGAAGTCGATCAGCCGGTCCAGGTCACCACCACACACATCCCACATTTGCTCACGGATGCGGTGCACTTCCTCGACGACCGGATCGCGGTCCATGCGCCTGCTCCTCCAGCAATTCCTCGGGCGTTACAATCACCGGCGTGGGACGCCCCAGCCGCTGGTTGATCGCGACCGGGCGCTTGATTGTATGCCCGTTGGCAATATGAGCACAGTTCCAGGTCAACGGATAGTCACGTTCGAACGCCACCGAAAACGCGATGTGCGGGATGTCGTTGCCGCTCTTGGGCGGCCATTGCAGTTCGCATTGATAGACCCGTGCCAGGGTGGTGATATCGTCGTTGAAGCTCAGGAGGCGGATGCCTTCCACTTCCCGTATCCGCAATCTCGCCGCCTCGGGGTCGCCCACCTGGAGCTCCCGCAAAACGACCTCTGAGATGAGCAAGTCTTAATGGGTGCGGCAGATCTGCCATTATTGGCGCGTCGTCTCCTGATGCCCCGCGACGACGATATCCCGGCTGGGACGAGCGGTCAGGTAACTGACGATCGTTGTTTCGATGTAAACAGTCGGCATTTTCGAGTACCCTCTCCCCTTGCCAGCCCAAGGGGTGGGAGCATTGGCGGTCTATCCCCCGCCGGCGCCACCGGCAAGGTTGTGATCGGACGCCTTTCGGGATAACCTTCCCAACCTACCGTTCAGCCGCGCCCCGGAGGGAAGCGTTTGCCCCCTTGGCACGGCAAGGCAAACAGAGACGCAAGGAATAAGCGGACTGCTCAAGAGGTCACTCAATCATGCCAGACAAAGTCAAGAAAGTCGTGCTCGCCTATTCCGGCGGGTTGGATACCAGCGTGATCCTGCCCTGGATCCGCGAGCATTACGATTGCGAGGTCATCGCGTTCGCGGCCGAGCTCGGACAGGGCGACGAGTTGAAGACCATCCGCAAGAAGGCGCTCGCCAGCGGCGCCGGCGAATGCATCGTGCGCGATCTGCGCAGCGAGTTCGTCGAGGATTTCCTCTGGCCCCTGCTGCGCAGCGGGGCGCTCTACGAAGGCCGGTACATGCTCGGCACGTCGATCGCCCGGCCACTGATCGCCAAGGAGCAGGTCCGCGTCGCCCACGAGTTCGGAGCCGACGCCGTCGCCCACGGCGCCACCGGCAAGGGCAACGATCAGGTCCGGTTCGAGATCACCTACATGGCGCTCGACCCGTCGCTCAAGATCATCGCCCCGTGGAAGGACCCGCGTTTCGAGCTGACCAGCCGCGAAGCCGCCATCGATTACGCGAACAAACGCGGCATCCCGGTCGATCAGACCAAGAAGAAGATCTACTCGCGCGACCGCAACCTGTGGCACATTTCCCATGAGGGGGCTGAACTCGAAACCACCTGGGAGGAGCCGCGCGATGAGATGCTGGTGATGAGCGTTCCCATCACCCAGGCCCCGGACAAGCCGGCCTACGTGAAGGTGACCTTCGAAGCCGGCGTACCCGTGGCCGTCGACGGCCAGAAGATGGACGGCGTGAAGATCATCGAGACGCTCAACCGCCTCGGCGGCAAGCACGGCGTGGGGCAGGTCGATTTGGTCGAGAACCGCCTCGTCGGCATGAAGTCCCGCGGCGTGTACGAGACGCCCGGCGGCACGATCCTCTACACCGCCCGCCAGGGGCTCGAAAACGTCTGCCTCGACCGCGACACGCTCCATTACAAGGAGCAGGTCGCCCTCAAGTACGCCGAGCTCGTGTACTATGGCCTGTGGTATGCGCCGCTGCGTCCGGCCCTGGACGCGTTCTTCGCCGAGACCTGCAAGAACGTCACCGGCACCGCCCGCGTCAAGCTCTACAAGGGCAACTGCCGCGTCGTCGGGACCAACAGCCCCAAGACGCTGTACATGCCCAAGCTGGCCAGCTTCACCATGGGCGGCGATTACAATCCGGCCGACGCGGACGGCTTTATCCGGCTGTTCGGACTGCCTGCCAAGGTGTGCGGAATCGTCGAGCGGGAGACGTCAGCAAAAAAGCCCAAAGCCGGTCGGGGCAGGAAGTGAACCGGCTTTCCGGCGGCAATCGGTTTCTTACCGCCATGCGAGCGCGGTCTCGGAGGATGTGTGAGAACCCGTGACACAGGGGGACAGTCCCCCGCCTTTCACGCACCCTGTCAGATTCGCTCCCAAAGCCAGTATTTCAGCAGCGCGGTGTATTCGTAGGCGACGTAGGGCATCTCGATGAATCGCTGACGCCACTGCCAGCCTCCCCTTGATTCGCCGAATGCACCGGCGGGCTGACCCGCGTAGAACTGGAACTGGCTGTAACCCGCGCGCCGAAAACAGGCGGCTGCTCGCCGGCTGTGCAGAGCGTCGGTGACGATCAGAAACCGCTGGTTCTGAATGTCGATCCCCGGCAACGCGCCGATGGCCTGGGGATGGTCGGCGGTGCAATGCGAGTTGACGTCAATCTGGATCCGACCGGCCGGCACCCCGCACAGCATCAGGTATTCGCCCATCTTCTCAGCCGCCCCGGCCCGGTTGCTGACGATCACGCGCGTCGCCAGGCCGCGACGGTAGAGGTCCGCCACCCAGATCAATCGCTCGTCCCGCCCGCCCAGGCAGACGATGAAATCAGCCGGCTGAGGCTCCTCGATCACCACGAGCCAATTCGAAACGACGTCCCCGACCGGCGTGAACACGTACACGAGCTGCGCGAGCATCCCCAACGCAAGCAAACCCGCG
>JAPKGY010000123.1 GCA_026647385.1 Phycisphaerae bacterium
CATCGCGATCTCGCGGAACAGCGAGAGCAGCTCGACCTGGGCCTTCAGCGGCTCGGGCAGACTCTGAGCGGTCAGCCGGTCGATCAGATTGACCGCGTCGGTCGTCTGGCCATTGCGGAGTAATGCCGCCCCCAGGGCGACCTCGGCCGAATGGCGCTGCAGCGGACTGCCGATGCCCGATTCCAGGATGTACTCGCACACCCGCTGCGAAGCCTCGTGCTGCTGCTCGCGCTCGGCCACGGCCGCCAACGCCAGCAGCGACTGCGTGCGGAACAGCGAATGGCGAATCGGCGAACGGAGCAACTCGGTCAACGCACCGGCGGCCGTGTCCCAATCCTGGAGCTGGACCGCCTCCATGGCCTCCTCCAGCAAACGCGTGCTCCGGCGCCGGTTCCGGTTGTCCCGGTACATCACCGCGAGAATCGCGATCAGCAGGCATTGCGGCAGGATATACCCGAGGGTTTGACCCGCCGGCAGCAGGCCCGGATTGGCCCAGATCGCCCCCAGCAGCACGGACAGGCCCAGTAAGATCAGCGTCGGCCCCCGCCAAAAACCGCCGGCCGGCTCCGACGTGCGAATCAGTCTGTCAACGGTACTCAGGTCCATCACCAAGAGTGTTGTAGCGTTTTAAGACGACGGGAGCAAGAACCGCACCGACCGCGCATCCACAAGCGGTGCAATGGGTGCCCCCCCTCCGCATGAAAGCGATGACGGTGCCGCGTGCGTCACCAGCGCGTGCGTCATCAGGCAGCGCGGTGGGTGCCCCATCCCACTCGGAGTACCCAGAGGGTGGGGGTGGGTGCCCGCGGACAGAACTGCTCAGGCCGGCACCTCCATTCCGCTTCCGATCATCGCGCCCCCGCCCTCGCCGCGCGAGGATGGGCCACCCGACCACTCGCGGCCGGCGCAACTCGCGCCGATGCCTCTCACGGCCGATGCCATTCCCGACAGCTCCGGCACAGCGGCATCGCGTCATAGGTGCCTGCCTGGTGCGAGCGGCGAGTTGCGGTCAACGTCTCGCCGGTCCACAGAGCCGCCAGAGATGAATCCGCCAGCGAGCCGACGGCATGCCGGCCGCGGTAGTCCTGATCGCAGACGGTGACCCGGCCGTCGGCCAACACCAGCGCGCGGGTAAAAAGTCGCTCGCAGGCAAAACGCGTCGGAGGGGCCATGTCCATGACCGCCCGGTCGACGAACTGGCCCGCGTAGTCGCTCGGGCCGACGATGACCGCCGAACCGACCTTGCCGATCCACTTGTCGTAGAACGGCTCGATTTCGTCCATGGTCGCGCGGGCCTTGATCATCTCACAGGCCAGCAGCGGCTGCGGCTGTTGCCGGGCCTGGTGCGAAGCCAGCAGCGCGTCGAGATTGGCCAGCACCCGGTCGTAGTGGTCCGCCTGGTGCAGGTCGCGATACGTCTCGGGCGTCGCGGCGTCGAGCAGCACGTTCAGCACGTCGACCTGGTTCTCCTCGAGCACGTCGATGGCCGCCTTGTCGAGCGTCACCGCCGGGGTTCGGACAGCCACCGCGAAGATGCCCGCTTCCCGGCAGCGGCGCACGTACCCAGGCCATTCCGGATGAAGCAGCGGATCGCCGAACCCGCCGAGAACAACCCGCACGTCGTCGCCGCCAGCAACTCGGCATTCGCGCAGACATGCGGCGATCCGGTCGACGGCTGCATCGGTGTCCGCCACGCATCGGCCGAACGCGCGGCGGACGTCGGTCTCCGGCGGGTAAAAGCAGGGCAGCATGATCATGTCCCGCCGCGGCTGGGCGGGATTGTACGCCATCATCCTGCCGGCGCTGTGGCAGGCCTTCACCAGGTCGCCCAGCAGCGGCGTCGAGTAGATCGCCGCCGACAATCCCGGGGCCGACTGGGTGAACGTCATGCGGACGTCGTCGGCCGTCGTCTCATAATGCCCGATCATCGCGTCGAGCAGCCTCGGATCGAGCAGCACCGCCGCAGCGGGCACGTCGACGACGCCGTCGGCCTGTTCGCGCCGGCCGAGCGCCTCGAGCAGCCAGGGGTGCAGCGATTCATCGAACACGCACGTCGACCCGAGCCCGCCGCGCCAGGCGTCGAGCGACCACTTGCGGGCGCTGCGGACGTAATTGAACCACGGCACGTCGCCGGCGTGATGCGTTTCCAGCTTGACCGCCAGACCCTCGACCGCGGCCTGACCCGCCGCCGCCTGGGCGGTATCCACCACGAGATGAACGCTCGCGACTCGTTCGCACTTCAGCACCCGCTCGAGCGTGCGGCGTACGACGGTCCCGCCGCCGAGGTCGTCGGCCAGTCGCGAACGCGTGCCCAGGGCACCGCGTTCAAAGTCGGCGGTCACGACCGCGATGACCTTCATACGTGGGCCCTTTCGATGGCCTGGTCGAGCCGGTCCAGACCGCCTCGCAGAATCTCCTTCAGCACGTCGCCGCCCTCGATGATGGCCTCGACGAACCGGCGATCGCGATCGAGCTGCATGCGGGCGAGCGCCGGGCCGTCCGCGTCGGTCATCGCCATCCGGCGATCGGCGCTGAAACGCTGGAGCTCCGCCTGCTGGGCGACGGCGCTGATGAGCTGGTACGCGCGCTCCTGGCTGCGGACGCGGACGCGCAGCGCATCGACCTCCTGAATGCGGCGATTGAATTCCGCCGGTCGTTCGAGAAGCTTCACGAGCTCCTCGAGCAGCGCCTTGAGCGAGCGGCAGGTTTCGAGCATGCGATCGACCTCGGCGATGCGGGCCTCGACCTCGCGTCGGCCGGCCCGGAGCTTCGACGGATCGTGCCAGCGGGTCTCGGTCAGGTACGCGAACCGCTCCGGCGCGATCGGGCGGGTGCAGTACCGATCCGCCACCTCCTCGAGGCTCATCACCCGCGTGCCGGCTTTGCGCACGCCGCCGCCGGTCGCGTCGATGACCCGGCCGGGGATCGTCGCGAAGTCGCCCTCGAACTGCTGCAAGTAGGTGAAAAGCTGGTCGTCGGTGTAAATGTCCCGGCCTTCGATGTCCTTGACCTTGCGCAGAATCTCCCGCGTGCGGACGATGCGCTCCCACTCCATCATCTCGATCGTGCAGAACCGGTTGAGCTGCGGTCGCCACAGCCCGTGAATCGGCACGCCGGGGGCGTAGTAGACGTGGTGGGTGTAGGCCAGGTCCTGCCCGACGAGAACGATCGGATCGCAGCCGAGGTAAACCGCCAGATAGAGGGACAGGTGCGCGACGGTGGCCCCCGCCTTCAGCCCGTCGCGCGCCGCCAGGTGCGGCCCCAGGCAAAGTCGGGCGAAGTGGTTGTCCAGCACGGAGATCGGCCCGCGGTAGTGGTCGAGCACGTGCCAGGTGGCCTTGGGCTCAGCCACCAGGTGCGTGCGGGAGAAATCGCTGATGTCCTCGAAGAAGCGCTTGGACATCTCGTGATAGTCGAGCGAGGTCACGAAGTGCGGGCGAATGCCGCGGTCCAGAAGCGTCTTGAACGTGGTCTGAACCGCGATGATCACCGCGCGGTCCTGCAACTCAGCCAGCCGGTCCAACTGCCGCTGAAGCGAAGGGCCGGCCGCCACCAGAATCGCGGGCACCGACTTGAACCGGTCGCGCAGCACGTTGATCGGCGGAGTCGAGAGGTACGTCGGAAAGTTGTTGGCGATGTTCGTGCAGGTGATCCGCGAGTTGGCCACCAGCGTGACGATGCTCATCTTGCAGTAGGCCATGTGGTCGGCCAGGATCCGGCGCATCGTGGCGTGGAACTCACCGGCCACCTGCTCGGACGGGCCGTGGGTGACGAACTTCGCGCCCATCATCATGAGCGTGTTGTGCGGCTCGATGCGGGTCTGCACGTCGCCCTTGTCAGCCCGGGTCAGAATGATGCAGCGGTCGCGTTCGAACAGGTCGGCCAGGTCCACGTGCTCCATGGCGGCCCGGAGCAGTTGGAGATTCGGCTCGGTGACGATCAGGAACGCGTCGCCCTTCAGTCGCCCGGCCAACTCGCGGAGATGGTACCCCAGGCCAAAGCCGCCGACCACGTAGCAAAAGTCGTCGCCGACCTCGACCGCCTCCGCCCAGCGTTTGGCTTCGGCCTCGGGATCGACCCGGCTGTGCAGGTAGATCCGTCGGTCGGAGCCGGGCAAAACCACGCTGACCGTCGGCAGGTCGCGCTTCGACGGCTCGACGACCACGGAGCCATCAGCCATGCACTCGTCGATCCGCTGGGCGAGCCGCAGATCCGCGCGGAACAACGCCCGCATGTTGCGAACGTACGGATCGTCGCGGGGGAGAGAACACGGGATGGCGGCGGGATCGGCGGTCATGGTCGGCGCGTCCGTGCTCCGATTTGAGGAAAGTTGCGGTCCATTTCACCATCGACCTTCGCGGAGTCGCCCGCATTCACTCGCCAAACGCCACCTCCTGCTTCAGGGCCCGGGCGAGTCGTCGCATGTATTCCTTCCGGCCGATCTCGACTGCGCCGAACCGCCGCAGATGGGGCGTGGTGAATTGTACGTCGAGCAGGGTGAAACCGCGAGCCCTCAGGCGTTCGACGAGCGCAACCAGGGCGATCTTCGAGGCGTCGGTCCTGCGGGTGAACATCGATTCGCCGAAAAACGCTCCGCCGAGGGCGACGCCGTACAATCCGCCGGCCAACCGGTCGTCGCGCCAGCTCTCGACCGAATGGGCCAGACCGAGTTCGTGGAGCCCGACGTACGCCTCGATGATCTCGTCCGAGATCCACGTCCCCTCGGCGCGGTCGGCACACGCGCGGACCACGTCGGCGAAGCAGGTGTCGATCCGGATGTCGAAGTGCCGGTTGCGGTAGCGCTGACGAACGTTGCGGGGAACGTGGAAGGCGTCGAGATCGATGATCGTACGCGGATCGGGACTGAACCACGCGATCGACCCTTCGACGTCCATCGGGAAGATGCCGTTCGCATAGGCGGCGATCAGAACGTCAGGCGTAAGCGGCGGGCCTTTCATAACCCTGATTTTACCCGAACCGACGGATCGGGCTGCAACGAACCCGGGGTTTGCAGAGAGCCGCGGGTCGCTGCGGCGAGCTTCAGTGCTCCTCGCCGGGGCGACCCGGGCGGCCATCCGACTCGGCAAAGCCCCGCGTCCCCACATCCCCCTCACCGCAACAGCCCGGCCAGCCAACTCTCCAACGACTGTCGCACTCGACGTTTCTCGTCGCCGTCCAGAATTACGCCGCTTGCGAACACCAGCACGCCGACGAGGATCACGACCGCCGCGGCTGCATAACCCGGCAGGATCAACCCGTAGGTCGCCGCGACCAGCAGGAACGATCCCAGGTCGATAGGCCGGCGTTCTCGCCGCATCCAGTACAGGCTGATCGCAAGGGCCACGGACGCACCGATGAGGCTCGCCCAGGCCGCCCCGTGCAATGCCGGCTCCGCCTCGCCCGGCTGAATCAGCCGCCACGAGAAGGCCAGGCTCGCAACGGAGGCCATCAGCCACAAGCCCCCGGCATAGCGCGGCTTTTCGATCAGCACGAAATGCACCACCATCAAGGCCAGAAATCCGCAAATCATGAAGAACGCCAGCATGACCGGGAACACGGGCACCCCGCCGGCATACGCGGCGGGGAACAGGCGCATGACCAGCGGCGCCCCGGCTGACAAGACTGCACACCCCGCCAACATCGCCAGCCCGGTCATCTTGAACGCCAGGCGCAACCGTCGGTCCGCCGCCTGACGGCCTTGCGACTCCCACGTCCGCGTCACAGCCGATTGCACCACGACGATCACCGACGTGGTTCCGATCAGCACCGCCTGGGTGATCAGCCGCACTCCGCCGAAGACGGCCGTCGGATCCGGCCCACACACTTGCTGGAGGTACCACATGGGGCCGAACTGCGTCGCCTGCCCGAGCGTGGCTGCCACCGCCGACCACAGGCTGAACCGCAGCATCTGCCGCCAGACCGCGTGCGCGCCCGCGGCCTCTCCGGGAGTCAGCGGCTCGCCTTGCTCGTCCATCCGACGGACCTGGGCCGCGAAAAGCCCGCCCAAAACGACGATGATCAGGCCATACCCCGCCACGTGGGCGGCCAGCACCGCCCGCGCATGGGCCCAGCCGACCAGGGCAAACACGACCGCCAACACGGTAAACAATACACTGCCTGCCAATTCCAACAGGCTCACCGCCCGGAACAACCGCAACCCCTTCAGAACCGCCAGCAGCAGGAAGTAAACGATGAGCGCGAACGTGCCCATCATGATCCATCGCGCCAGGGCGACGCCCTCGGGCGTCGCGCCGTAATCCGCGCCGAAGAGGACGCGGGCCAGCGGGCAGGCGGACACCAGGCCGGCCGCGCAGAGCGCGAGGGCGACCCCGAGCGAAAACCGCCACGCCCGCGCGAGAAACGCGCGCAGACTGCGCCGGGCTTCATACTGCGGAACGTACCGGGCCATCGCTTCGTGCAGACCGAGGCCCGCCAGCGGCATCATCACATTGGCCGCCACCAACGCAATCTGCAGAAGTCCGAACTCCTCCTTGACCAGTACCCACGCCAGGATCACGCCGCGGGCCAGCCCCACCAGACGCGATGCGACCACCGCCGGCAGATACAGCCCCAGCGAATCCGCCACGTTGCTCGACCGGAACAGCGGTGAGTGGTCAGCGCTCAACGCACGCACCCCGTGAAAAATGAACAAGACGGACGGAAGTCAGGAGTCAGAAGTCAGGAGACGGAATCAGGAACCAGGCACCGTGCGCCTCGCGCATGCTCTCCTGCTCCCCTGCTCTTTGCGCCGCAGGCGGACCCCGGCGGACTACGGCACGATCATCGCGTTCGGCTGGAGCTTCTTGACCTGCTGCAGAGCTTCGTTCGCCTCGGCATAGGTGCGATATCTGCCGGCGGTCACCACCCACATCGCCTGCCCCTGAATTGGCAACGCCTCCTGGGACGCGTCGAGGTTTCGGCTCCGCCAGGTCTGCACGTCCCGGGCGGCGTTGGTCGAATCCCGGAACGCCCCGAGCTGGATGGCGAAATACGGGTGAGGCCAGGAGGCTTTGCGCCGCGCGTCGGCTGCGATGGGCCGCTCGCGGAAGCGGTTCAGGATCTCCGCGAAGCACAGCGTCGCCTCGCGCCATTTGCCCACGCGCTGCATGGCGAGGCCGGCCGCGTACAAGACCTCGTCCTTCGGCGGCTTGGCCGCCATGGCCGGCAGAACCTTCTCGTAATAGTCGACCGCCTCGTCCCAGTCGCCGCGCTGGAACGCCAGACTCGCCAGCGAGATTCGCGCGCACAGGGACAGGTCATCGCGCCGACTCTTCTTGATCGCGGCCTCGAAGTCCCGGGCGGCCGGTCCGTACTGCCTCGCCTTCGCCCGGCAGAGCCCGCGAAGGTAGTACGCCTCGCCGATCTCGACCGCGTCCTCGTGCTCGGCGATGAGCCGATCCAGTTTCGCGCAGGCTGCGTTCACGTCCCCCCGGGCATACGATTGGTTCGCCAGAGTCAGCGCCTCTTTTTCCGCCGGCCCGAACTGGGAACATCCCCCCGCCAGCCAGGCGGCAAGCCCGGCCATCAACACCGCCGTACCTTCCAGGCCCCTCGGCGATCGCTTCACCTGACCACCTCCGTACCGACATGACCCACACAAGGGATCGCATGCCATGGGCGGCATGGGCCGCCTCGGCGACTCGCCGTGGCGAGCTGCCTGCACCGTGCAACCAAGT
>JAPKGY010000124.1 GCA_026647385.1 Phycisphaerae bacterium
CTGGTGTTCCTTCCCGTAGCCGTCCCAATGGACCGCGTGGCACACGCGCCCGTCCAGCCAGGGCTTCTCCATGATGTCGATCTCGCTCCCGTCGCGCCCTTCGTCGCCGATATTCCCGACGGTCCGGCCCATCAGCCAGAACGCGGGCCAGTGCCCCGGCTCGCGATGGAACCGGACGCGGGCCACGTAATAGCCGAAGGCGTGCTCGAACTTGCCCTGCGTCAGGATGCACCCGCTGATGAATCGGTCGCCCTCCTTGTACGTCCGCAAGCGGAGATGGCCCCGGCCGTCGAGGGACACCGCCGACCGCATCCACCACCCGTCGCGACGCTTGGCATCGGGCGGATAAGTCCATCGGGTCTCGTCGAGCTTCAAGCCGTCGAATTCATCGTGCCAGAGCAGGCGGAACGAATACCCCGCCGGCGGATCGGGCAAACGATCCGCGGGCACGGGCTCAGAGCGTGTACGAGAACTCCGGTCCGCCTTGGTGGTGCAGGCCCGCTGAAGCGAGGTCTCGCCGGGGCGGACTTCCAGCCCGCTCCCCGAGCTTGCCCGCCGGATGAGCCATGAAGGCAGCCCGGATGGCCGCACCACAAAACACCGCTCCTCACACACCCATTGAGACGTCGGGCTTGCGCTCAGCACGACGCAGACAAGAACGATCAGCATTTGCGCTTCCCCGCTTGCGGCAGAGGGTATCGCTCGGATGCCGGTGGTGACCCCGAAAACCACCCTGCAAAACAACTCTCCGGGCAAGAACCGTTCCAGGTATTCGACCGTCTCGAAAAACCGGCGGCTCCTGGGAGTCCCGCGTTTCAAGAGATACGATCGGTCGGTTCGAGCAGGAAGCCGCGGATCACGTCATGTGATCGATGATCGCCTGGCCGAACTCGCTGCACTTGAGCAGCCGGGCGGAAACACCCTCAGCCTCCATCAGACGATGGAAATCGTACGTCACCGTCCGGGCGGTGATCGCCCCGTCCATCCCCTTGATGATGAGGTCGGCGGCCTCGTTCCAGCCGAGGTGCCGCAGCATCATCTCGCCCGACAGAATCACCGAACCGGGGTTGACCTTGTCCTGATCGGCGTACTTCGGGGCTGTCCCGTGCGTGGCCTCGAAGATCGCGTGGCCACTCTGGTAGTTGATGTTGCCGCCAGGCGCGATGCCGATGCCACCAACCTGGGCAGCCAGCGCATCGGAGATGTAATCCCCGTTCAGATTGAGCGTCGCGATCACGCTGTACTCCGCCGGCCGGGTCAGGATCTGCTGCAAAAACGCATCGGCGATCACGTCCTTGATCACGACGCCGCCCTTGGACGCGGGCAGCTTGCACCAAGGCCCGCCGTCAAGCGCGGTCGCGCCGTATCGCTCCCGGGCCAACTCGTATCCCCAATCCCGGAACGCTCCCTCGGTGAACTTCATGATGTTGCCCTTGTGGACGAGGGTGACGCTCGACCGCTTCTGGGCGATCGCATAGTCGATGGCGGCAGCGACGAGACGCTGGGTGCCCTCCCGGCTGACGGGCTTCAGGCCGAAGCCGCTGCTGTCGGGGAAACGCACCTTCTTGAAGCGATCCGGAAACGCCTCGGCCAGAAGCTTGCGGAGTCGGTCGGCGTCGGGCGTGCCGGCCTGGAACTCAATCCCCGCGTAGATGTCCTCGGTGTTCTCGCGGAAGATCACCATGTCGATCAGTTCCGGCTGGCGGACAGGCGAGGGGACGCCTTTGAAATAACGCACCGGCCTCAGGCACACGTATAGATCCAGCATCTGCCGAAGAGCCACGTTCAGCGACCGGATGCCGCCGCCCACCGGCGTGGTCAGCGGGCCCTTGATGCCCACCAGGTATTTGCGGAACGCCTCCACGGTTTCGTCGGGAAGCCAGTTGTTGACCGCCTTGAACGCTTTCTCGCCGGCCAACACCTCGTACCAGGCAAGTTGCCGTTTCCCGCCGTACGCCTTGGCGACCGAGGCATCGAACACCATCCGCGACGCCCGCCAGATGTCCGGCCCGGTGCCGTCGCCCGCGATGAACGGAATGATCGGCCGATCCGGCACCTGAAGCTGGCCGCCGGACTGGACAATCGGGTCCCCTTTGGGGGTAGTGGATACTGTCATGTTCCCATTAACTCCATCCGAAAAAGGCTGATGAACCGTACGTCCCCTTCTCGATCGGAACGTCCCCTTCCCGATCACAGGAGACTATCGAGGATTTTGCAGGCCGTGTCCACCTCCGGCTCGGTCAGCCGGCCATGGAACGGCAACGCGATCGTGTGGTCCGCCAGGGATTCGCAGATCGGCAAGTCGCCCTCCTGGTATCCCATCTGGCGATAGAAAGGCTGGAGATGAATGGCCGGGAAGTAGTTGCTGCAGCCGATCCCCTTTTGCTTGAGCTGTTCGAGAATCCGGTCGCGGTCGGCCCGCGTGTAACCATCGTTCAGACGCACCACCATCACAAACCAACTGATCTCCCTGTCAGCCGGGATTCGCTGCATGTGGATGCTCCGGTTGTGTGACAGCCGCTCGAGATACCAGCCGGCCACCCGGCGTCGATTGGCCAGAATCTCGTCGATGCGCCTCATTTGTGCCACCCCAAGGGCGCAGTTGATCTCGCTCAGGCGGAAATTGTATCCTAACCGGACATGCGACAGCCATCCCGAATGGGTATCACGCCCCTGGCTGCGGTACGAGGCAATCAGCCGGGCCAAGTCCTCGTCGTCGGTCACGACCACGCCGCCCTCGCCGGTCGTCACCTGCTTGTTCGGATAAAAGCCGAACACGCCGACCTCACCCAGCGCACCGGCCTTGCGACCCTTGTAGCTCGCCCCAAGGGCTTCGCAGGAATCCTCCACAACCCGGAGCTTGTGACGGAAAGCCGTCTGGCAAATGGCATCGAAGTCAGCCGGCAGACCGAAGACATCGACCGCTAGAATGGCCCGGGTCCGGGGGGTAATGGCTCCCTCCAGCCGAGCGGGGTCCAGGTTCCAGGTTTCGGGATCGATGTCCACGAAAACGGGTTTTCCGCCATCGAACAGTATGCAGTTGGCGGATGCGATGAACGAGAACGGGGTGGTGATGACTTCATCGCCGGGGCCGATCCCCATGCCCTTGAGGCACAGGTGCAGGCCGCTGGTTCCGCTGTTGACGGCGACGGCGTGGCGGGTACCGACGAAGTCGGCGACGATTCGCTCGAATTCCGACAGTCTGGGACCCAGGGAAAGCTGGGTCCCGCACATCACCGCGTTGACGGCGTCGCGTTCCGCCTGGGTGATATCCGGGCAAGACAACGGGATGTTCATTCTGAGGATCCCTTCCTTTCGGTTCGGCCTGTCGCGAACGGGGCGGCATTATAGCCCAAGCGGGTTTCCGCCGACATATAGACGGGCTGGCCCGGCCGCGCCCGCCCTGTGATCCCCGCGCGGGCTCGGGAAACCATCCAACCTGAGCCGGCACCCTGTAGGAGACCGACCTTGCTGGAAAAGCAACTACTCGAACGGATCAACAAGCGGACCGCCCTGGTGGGGATTCTGGGCATGGGGTACGTCGGGCTCCCCCTGGCCCGGACTTTTTGTGGCGCTGGTTTTCGGACGCTCGGCTACGACATCGACCCGCGCAAGGTCAAGATGTTGAACTCCGGCAAGAGCTACATCAAGCACATCCCGAGCGAAACCATCGCCCAATTGCGGGCGGCCGGCACGTTTTCGGCCACCGGCGACGCGAAACAGCTTCGCCGCTGCGACGCCCTGCTCATCTGCGTACCGACTCCGCTTTCGAGAATGCGCGACCCGGACATGACCTACGTCGTCAAGACGACCGAAACCATCGCCGGGCAGCTTCGCAAAGGGCAGCTCGTCGTCCTCGAGAGCACGACTTATCCGGGCACGACCCGGGAGGTGTGCAAGCCGATCCTCGAGAACGCCACGGGTCTGAAGGCGGAGAAGGATTTCTTCCTGGCGTTTTCTCCCGAACGCGAGGACCCGGGCCGCGAGGATTTCACGACCGAGACGATCACCAAGGTCGTCGGCGGCTTCGGGCCCGGGAGCATGAGGGTGGCGGCCGCCCTCTACGGGGCGGCCATCAAGAAGGTCTGCGCGGTTTCGAGTTGCGAGATCGCCGAGTCCGCCAAGATCATCGAGAACGTCTACCGCTGCGTGAACATCGCGATGGTCAACGAGCTGAAGATGCTCTTCGAACGGATGGGCATTGACATCTGGGAGGTGATCGAGGCGGCCAAAACCAAACCGTTCGGATTCCAGGCGTTCTATCCCGGCCCCGGGCTCGGCGGGCACTGCATCCCGATCGACCCGTTCTATCTCACGTGGAAGGCCAAGGAATTCGGTATGCCGACCCGCTTCATCGAACTGGCCGGCGAGATCAACACCGCCATGCCGGAGTACGTCGTCGAGCACGTGGCCCATGCGCTCAACGAACGGCGTCGGTCGCTCAACGGAGCGCGGGTCCTGGTGCTCGGCCTGGCGTACAAGAAGAACATCGACGACATCCGAGAGTCGCCGTCCATCGAACTGATCGAAATCCTCAAGCAGCGCGGCGCCAAGGTCGACTACAACGACCCGTACATCCCCACGACCCACAAACAGCGCGAGCACGATCTGAGGATGAAGTCCGTCCCGTTGACCCCGCGGAACCTGCGCCGCTATGACTGCGTGGTCATCTCGACCGACCATGACTGCTACGACTATGGGATGATCGTGCGCAACGCCAAACTCATCGTGGACACGCGCAACGCGTGCGCTCGGGTTCGAGGTCCGAAGAAGAACGTACGCAAAGCGTAGGTGTCCTGCTCAACCGCGAATCAACCCGATCGACAACCGGACGCCAGGCCATTGCAAGTCCCTGACCGTTTCGGCGGCGGGTGGCATGGGTCGCCACGGCGAGTCGCCGTGGTGAGTCGCCGTGGCGACCCATGCCACCCATTCCAGACACTCGATTCATTACGAAACCGCCGAATCTGTCACGGGCCCGGCCTTCCCTACCGGCCTTCCGCCTCGACGGTATAGGGCGTGACCTCGTCCACAATGAGCGCGTCCAGGTCGAGTTCATGCCCCTGATCCGCCGCGCAACCGCCCTGGCTCTCGAAGGTCAGGGTGTGTTCGCCCGCGGTCAGGTCGAGCGGTCCGATCCGAAACTGGACCATGCCCGGCTTGGGCGCGTGCAGGTTCACCGACGGCAACTCGGCGAGCGGCTTGCCGTCCAGCATCACGGAGTACTTCCCGCCGTCCGGCCCGGCGCCCAGATGGAGTCGGGCGATCCCCGTCGTGCGCCGGTCCAGCTTGAAAGGCACGGTCAGGCGACCCGGCCGACCGGCGAATCGGTAGATCAGAAAGACCCCGCCGCTGGCCTGTCCGTGCCGGTCCGTCGTAACCGCCGTATCGGCGGGTTCGACGCGAACCTCTTTCTGGTACTGTTCGAACTCCACCGTCGTTCTGGCGGGTAGCCGCCGCTCAACCGGCGGAAGCGTCGCGAAACGCTTGCACGGGGGAGTCTGGTACCAGAACGCCACCGAACTGTACAGGTCCGCTCGCTCGTGAAACTGCGTGAACTTCCGGCCTTCGTGATTGCGCATCACGCCCTTGTGCTCGATGGTCACCTTGAGCGATTTCCTGAAACGCACCGGATCCGGGATGTGCCAGCGGTAAGCGCTGATCCGGTCGCCCACCTGGGCCCCGTCGAGCAGGACCACGCCGTGATACGGGCGGTTGAACTCCCGGAAGCCCCACGCGTCACAGAAGTAGTCTTCCGTGCCCGTGCCGCGGAGCCGCGGCTCCGGCTCACCGTCGATATGGAACAAGTCGTCGCCCTCGCCGAACCAGCTCTTCGTGCGGGAGATCACCGACAGCACGGTTCCGACGTACTGCCCCCGCCCTTCCGCATCGAGGATCAGGTAGTTCTCGCCCGGCTTCGCCGGGAATTCCTGCCGATACTGGGCGTGGAAATAGGCCGTGTTCGCGGGCAGTTCCGGCACCTTCTCGTAATCGACATACCAGTAGGCGTTGTGGACCGCGTACTTCGGCGAGTCGTTGCTCAACGTGATGCGGGCACGTTGGGCGAACGGCATCGGCCAGTAGCAGTTCATCGCCCGGCCATCGGAGGTGACCGAAACCGGCAGCGAATCGACCATCCGGAGCGCCCCGTGCCCGAGGGCGAAAAAGTCGCCGATCGGAGACTCGACGGCCGGCTCCGTGGCGCCGTCCCAGTACATCCGCAGCGTGAGCGACCGCCCATAGCGCGGGTCCTCCGCGTTGAGCGTGAACCAGATGTGCCGGACGATCCCCGGTCCTTCGACGTCGGCGATGGTCAGCGTCTGGCCGGGGGCGATCGGACGATAGTCGTCGTTGCCCCCCTGCCAGTCGGGGTCGCTGCTCGATACCCGCATCGTTTCGGCGTCGCGGGTGGCAAACAAGGCGGAGCCCATTTCCGGCCATTCCGCAATCTCCGCCCACCCGCAAGCCGCCGAGCACAGAATCCCCGCCAGCACCGTCAAGCCACGATTGCACGCGATCATCGGTCATCTTCCTTTCCGCGTAATCCGCGCGACCGCGAAACACAGGTTATCGAGTCCACGGATCAGAGGGCCGGTCCAATGGCATTGGAAAGCGCAGTACCGGTACTCCGGGACGGAGCTTGCCCGCGGGGGAGGCGAGAGGACACGGGCTAACCAGTGTGCTCGCCACCGCGAGTCGCCAGGGCGACCCATGCCACCCACGGCGCAAGACCAGCCACCCAACCTTCAAACGGGCACGGACCCGCCGGTTTCCCCGCGCAGGGCACCTCATTCCCCCGATCCCCCGCGGCCGGTATAGTGGTGGCTTATAATAACGAAAGGCCGATGCGGTTTCACACATGAAGCTCGTTCTGGTTTACAGCGGCGGACTGGATTCGACGGTCCTGCTCCATCACCTGCTGGCTGAGGGGCACGAGATTCACTGTCTCGGGATCGACTACGGCCAGCGCCATCGGCGCGAGCTGGTGTCGGGACAGGCCATCTGCGAGCGGCTGGGCGTCGAATACCGCGTCGTGGATCTCACCGCGATTCGCCCTCTGCTGAAAGGCAGTTCCCTGACGGACTCGGTTTCCCTGCCCGAAGGCGCCTACAACATCGAGAACATGAAGTCGACCGTGGTGCCGAACCGGAACATGATCCTGCTGTCGCTGGCGATCGCCTGGGCGGCGAGTTTACGTGCCGACGCCGTGGCGTATGCCGCCCATGCGGGCGATCACCCGCTCTACCCGGACTGCCGGCCCGAGTTCGCCCAAGCCATGGACCGGGCAGCCGCCCTGTGCGACTGGAATCCCGTGCGCCTGTTGAGGCCCTTTATCGACATGGGTAAACGCGATATCGTAAGACGAGGGGCGGAACTGGGCGTCCCGTTCGAGCTGACCTGGTCCTGCTATCAGGGCGGGCAGCGCCATTGCGGCCGATGCGGAACGTGCAGGGAACGACGCGACGCGTTTGCCCGCGCCGGCATATCCGACCCGACAGAATACCAGTCGCCCGACTGACGCGAGGACGATCCGGAAAATTTGCCGGTGATCCAGATCGAGATCGGCTGGAGCCACTACCTGTTGCAGGAGTACCCCGACGCGATCCGCTACTTCGCGAAGGCGCTGCAAAGCCCC